>JAPLZA010000003.1 GCA_026395275.1 Candidatus Staskawiczbacteria bacterium
TAAAGAATGATATTGCGCAACATTTGGGTTTATTGCAACTATTTTTTCAAATACATCTGCTAAATTTTTATAATCGGGGATAAAACCGTAAGCATTTGCTAATTCAATTAAGCTTGTTTGCGAATTTACATTGTATTTTTTCTCTTTGGCTAGTTGTATATTATTTTGCGCATCTTTGTAATTTTTCAAATATATTTCTGAAACCCCCTTATACCAATAGCAGTCGGCAAGGGCAGGATTTAAATCAATACATTTATAAGAATGATTTTCTGCGTTTTTGTAATCAGTGTCGGTTATGTCTAATTTAATTTTTGCAATATATATTTCCTGGTGTTTAGGAGCTAATTCTAATGCTTTATCAAAATAAGAATTTGCCCGTTTTATTAAATCTAAATTATCTTCTTGTTGTCCGGCTAAAACAGTTGTAAGTTCACCCATATTCAGCCAATATCTTGTGTATAAAGGCTGTATTTTTACAGCTTCATTCATAAACTCTAAACCTTTGTTTATATATGTTAAATTATTTTGTGGATAAAAACCTGCGCAAGTTTTTTCAAAATCAACATATTTCATTATTGCGTAAGAATCTACAAAACTGTGTTCTTGCAAGGTTTTATCTAACAAAACAAATGCTTGGTCGCATTGTTTTTGGTCGGAAAGATTTTTAGCCCTGTTTAATTCTGCATTAATTTGGAGAGGCACTAAATTATATTGCCACAAAAATATTAATAAAATTATAAATAAAACAGAAATAAAAGCAGGTTTCCAAAAGGATTTTTTTTGGGTTAGATTTTGTGTTTCATTTTGGACATCCGTACCATAAATTAAATGCATAGAATAAGCTATTAACAGAAAAAAGATAAGATAGGTTCCAAGGGTATCAAAACTAAAAAAGTTAGCCATCAAGTATCCAATTAAAGCCGCTTGTATGCCGGTTATAATTATTTGAGTGTTGTGCTCTTTTTTAGGTTTAATTTTTTGTAAAGACCAGAATAAAATTATAAAAAGCAAAATGTAAGTTATTATTCCTAAAATTCCGGCTTGAGCGCCTGTGTCTAAAAATATATTGTGAGCTCTATCCCACCATAGGGAAGAAATAACACGCGGGTCGTAATTTTTATCAAAGCCAACAGACATATTTTCAGGGCCCCAGCCTAAAATTGGCTTGTCTTCAATTTCCTGTAAAACTGTCTGCCAAGCGCGGAATCTTTCATCGTGCGAGGCATTTTTTATTGATAAGCTGGTAACAACGTCTTTAGTAATTCTGTTTTGCAGAATTGTGGGGAGTTGAGGGTGGATGTTTGCGTATAAAACAATCAGAAAAATTAATATTAAAAATAGGCCAACGCACGTTTTAAGAAGTTTAAACTTTTTTGGATAGAACAGAAGAAAATATAAAGCCCCGATAAAAATTCCAAGATATGCTGCACGGGTTCCGCTTATTAAAATTGTAAAAAGAAAAAGAAATAGAGAAACAATATAAAATATCTTTAAATGTTTGTTTGTTTCTTTGATGGCGAAGGACAATGTTATGAAAGATAACAGTAAAAGGTAAATAGCCAGAGGA
>JAPLZA010000090.1 GCA_026395275.1 Candidatus Staskawiczbacteria bacterium
AAAAGTTATTATCTATAATCTTCAACGTGGGCAGACTTATAAAAGAAGAAATACACGCCAGCAACTGCTTGGCCGATTTTACTTATACTGAAGTGGAAATTTTAAAGTTTCTTAACGGCAAAAAAAATACAGCCATGAAATCTATAGCCGATTATTTACACATAAAACCGTCTTCTGCCACACCGTTAATAGATAATTTAATGACCAAGGGAGTCATCAAAAGAATACAAACACAAAATGACAGAAGAATAGTATATATAGAGCTGACTCCTAAAGGAGCCAAGGCTTTGCAAAAGAAATATAAAAATATACACAATACAATCAGTAAAGTATTTGGAGATCTTAATGAAAAAGATAAAAAAAACTTAATTAAAATATTTGAAAAAATCCATGCAAAAAACGTCTAAAATTATAATACTAGCAGGAGTTATTTTAGTGGCAATTGCAATTGCTGTGTTGCCTTATTTTTCACCAAGCAAAAATAAATCTACAAATTTGTCTTCGGTGGCGGTGAAAACAGGGGACATAACTGAAAAAATAAATCTTACCGGAGGGGTTAAGGCTTCTCAGGGCGTGGATTTAGCTTTTGAAATACAAGGAAAAGTTGTGGCAAATTATGTGCAGGTTGGTGACAAAATTTATAAAGGAGAAGCTCTTTTGGCAATAGATGATTCTTTGCTTCAAGCCCAATTAAAACAAGCGCAAGCTCAGCTTGATGCGTTAAATATTGACACTGTTAACAACAAAATAAATGCAGGAATGCAAACTCTTTATACAAACAGTCTTAGCGCCGCCCAAAAATCGGTTTCAACGGCAAAAGATATTATATTAACTATTTCAGACATACAATTTAATCATTTTATAGGACAAACTCAAGAAAACACTGCTTTGCAAAATGCAAAGGCAAAAGCAATAAATTCTTTGCTGGGAAACTCAGGAGCAGAATTGTGGACTTCTAAAGCCATAAGCCTTTTAAGCGGAGGCGCTTTTGGAGTTGTGCAAAATGCAATTAATAATCCTTCACAGGATAATATTGATTTGGCTTTGTCTCTAACACAAAAAGCTTTACAAGATGTCAGCGATTTAATTAATGCAGTTCCCATTGACCCCTCATTAACACCAACAGAAAGAACTGGCATCAGCATGGCAAAAACAAATATAAATTTGGAAATTATAACAACTTCAGCTAACATTCAGGCTATTTCTTCTCAAAAAGTTAACAATTCTGGCACCATAACTACAACAAACGCCCAAATTGAAGCCGCGCAAGCTAACATTGATGCAATTAAAACTCAAATTTCAAAAACCGTGTTAACCGCGCTGTTTAACGGACAAGTTGATAAAAACAATACCATAGTTGGCCAGATTGTCTCTCCAAATATTCCTGTTATAACAATTTCTAACAATGAAATTGAAATAGACACAAATATACCGGAAATTGATTTGAGCCAGGCAAAAGTTGGAAGCGGTGCCAATGTAACTTTGGATGCTTTTGGAAACAGCCAAGTTTTCCCTGCAACAATCACTTCCATAGATTCTGCTCCTTCGGTTGTAAATGGAATATCGGTTTATGGAGCAAAATTAAAATTCAACACTTTAGACGCAAAAATAAAATCGGGCATGACCGCTAACATAACAATGATATCTGATACCCATTCAAATGTTTTAATGATACCGAAATCAGCCGTTGTAAGAAAAGATACTAGTTATTTTGTAATAATGGATAGCCCGCAAAGAGAAGTAAGGCCGGTAACAATAGGATTAGAAGACGGACAAAACATAGAGATTACTTCGGGATTAAAATTAGGAGAAAAAGTATTCGCATACTAAAACAAAAACTTACATGGAAAATAAAACAATTCAAAATTTAGAGAAGGCCGAAGCAAAAATAATTAAAGGCACGAAAAAAGAGATAATCGCGGTTATTTCCATTTTTGTGATAATTTTGGGGGGAATTGCAGGACTTGCAACATGGAATATTATTTCCAGCCGAATTTATGTAGAAAACTCCCTGATATCGGCAACTGTGATTAATTTATCTCCTAAGGTTGGTGGAACTTTGCAAGAAGTTTTTGCTAATGTAGGGGATTTGGTGCAAATAAACGCTCCTATAGCCAGAATTGGCAACGAACTTATAAAAGCCAACTCAAATGGCCGAATTTTATCGATAGACACAAATATAGGAGACAGTTTTGGCCCCAATCAAGCAGTTGCCACAATGATAGACCCAAGCGACTTGAGGGTAGTGGGGCAGGTGCAAGAAGACAAAGGGCTGAAAGATATAAAAATTGGCCAAACAGCAATTTTTACAGTTGATGCTTTTGGTTCTAAAGAATATTCGGGAATTGTTGACCAAATAAATCCAACCTCAAATACAGGAAGCATTCTTTTTAACATTTCCGATACAAGGCAAGAGAATGATTTTGACGTGAAAATAAGATTTAATGTAAACTCTTACCCAGAGTTAAAAAACGGCATGTCAGCCAAACTCTGGATATACAAATAACATGATTCAAGAAAACCACCCAAATTTTAAATGGCTGGTTTTGCTAACAGTTATTATAGGAACTTTTTTGGGTAGGTTAGACCAGACAATAGTCAACCTGGCTCTACCCAAAATAATAATTGATTTTAAAATCACAGTAACCGCGGCCGGTTGGATTGCAACCGCCTATATTTTAGCTAACGCTATTTTCGTTCCTATTTGGGGAAAACTTGGAGACACCATTGGAAGAAAAAAAGTTTATATTTGGGGTTTTGCAATTTTTATTTTTGGCTCGGCTTTAGCTGGTTTTGCATGGGACTTAAGTTCTATGATTGTCTTCAGAATTATTCAGGCAATTGCCAGTTCTGCTGATTATCCAACGGCCATGGCAATTCTGGCGGTGACTTTTGAACATGGGAAAGAAAGGGCGCAAGCAATGGGACTGTGGTCGGTTTCTTTTGCCGCTGCTTCAGTTT
>JAPLZA010000085.1 GCA_026395275.1 Candidatus Staskawiczbacteria bacterium
AGGCGGTGGCAAAACAAATGATGCGAGCGATGAAATGCTAGGCTTATAATTTACGTATTAAATCTTTCCAATCTTTATCAGAATTATGCAATTTGCCTACCGATTTCACATATCTATGACCATTACTGAATTCCTGACCAGGAATGCTCGTAACTTTCTCCAATTCTTCCGCATAGGCAAATCCGCAAATCCAAACTGGGATTTTTTCTATTTTCAAAATCTTTTTAAAATTAACGTGTTCGTCAAGAAACTTTCTAACCTTTCCAAAAAATGAATGACCTCTTAATATTCTGAATAAATGATCACTAGGTAGTCCTACTCTAGCAAAGATATAAACATCACTTTTCCTTTCTGGAAGTTCAAATTCATTAGAACCTAAAACAAGAAAAGCATTTTTCATTTTACTAGCCTTTACACCCACTCCAAGTTTGGGCCTTCTAAATACTCCTTTATCTCTAATTTGATCAAAGTCTTGGGGAGTTATTTCTTCGGGGTGGACCTTTTCATCCAATTTTATATCGGTACTAAATTTTTTATGCAAGAATGTTTTAATTGCATGCTCTGCAAGAATACCTAATATTACGTCATCAGCAGCTTGAACCTCTGTTCTTTGCCCTCTTATGCCATTTAAAGAAAGCCCACCGTAAACCATTTTTATTGCAAACTCAAAACAAACTTCATATTCTTCTATCGATAAGTTAATGGTTCTGTTTTCTTTAAGGCTTTTCCAAATAATTAAATCGTTTTTATCAAAATACCATCTCCTATTAATTTGTCGTCCTTTGATCTCTTCGCTAAACTCATGATAATTTTTAAAATCTTTTTCGGGTATCTCAATAAGTTTTATAGCCTCTTTTTTAGTTATTAAATTTTCTTGTGGCATAATTTTATGATTAATACTTTTACTTTATTCCTAAAAGGGGACATTTTCAATGGTTCGACTTATTTTCCTTCACCTCCACTTTAATTTTCCAGGTTGTCGCTCGACAACCTAACCATTACAAAAACCATTACAGAACAAAAACCATTACAGAAAACCCCAGGTTAATGAGTATTAACCTGGGGTTTTATTTCTCAAACAATAAGGTATAATCTGCTATACTAAAAATGTATCACCAATGGAAAGTCAGCCCTTCAAGGTTTCGTCCTTGTGGGGCTCTTTCTTTTTATAAGATAACTTTATTTCCAAATCATTCATGTGTCGTAAGTATGGTCTGAATATGTCCCACTTTAGCAACGCAGAGAATTTAAAACGATTTGGAATCATAATATTTTTCAGCTTTCCCTTTTCCAACAAATATTGAGCTAAACAATAAAAATCTCCGTCACCGCTCACGATAACCGCTTTACCATAATTTGGATATTCAATCATCGCCTGCAAAACTAATTCTGCATCACAATTTCCCTTTAACGTTCCATCTCTATACATAAGCGTTGGTTTAAAAATACAGACAAAACCGGCCTGTTGTAATGCTGTGTATAAATCATTATTACCGCTAACAAAACCTAAAAATAAAAATGCTTTTGTAACGCCGTATTTTTCTCTGAGATATATCCTGTATTTTTCCCAATCTAATTTCCATCCAAGCTCCCGAATGCTTAGATTAAGGTTTTGACTATCTATAAATGCAAAATTATTTTCTTTATTTATCATATACTTTCTTGTCTTAATTTTATTCCTAAAAGGGGACATTTTCAATGGTTCGACTTATTTTCTTTTACCTCCACTTTAATTTTTCAGGTTGTCGAGCGACAACCTGACCATTACAAAAACCCTTACAGAACAAAAACCATTACAGAAAAGCCCAGGTTAATGAGTATTAACCTGGGGTTTTATTTCTCAAACAATAAAAAAACCCAAAGATTACTGCATCTTGGGTTATGGACATGTCGCGAAACTATTTTACTGCTTTGCGTGGGAGAATAAACACCCACTTATAAAACCAGTTGTTGGCAGAACAAAAACTCTCGAAATAGGGAGCAAGCAGAAGATTGCTGTTGTGTTCCTCCACATCAAATACTGCCAAATAATCGCCAGAACTGAAAACAGAACTGCAAATCGGCTTCATTCCAATAATGAACCCTGTTTCATGGTGCTGAAATTTATACTGTAAGCGCAGTTGCGGGCCAACTTCGGCGGGGCAAAGTTGCAAACCAAGCTGTTGAGCTTTGGCATAAACATCTTTGCGATCAGCTCCATCTTTGAAACCAAGTTCGGCAACAGTTACCGCCACAAGGTCCACCTCTGTTTCTTTGGTGGCAACAGTAAACTCGGGCTTGCCCAACATGTTTCTGACGCCTTCGGCTGCAAACCCGTTTTCCTTGAGGGCTTTGTAGAAGTCTTCGCCGGTTTTAAGGCCCGTGCCAAGCTTAATGGTTTGCCACACCGTGCGGGCAACCCCAACATCTCCGGCTGTGGCCAAGCTGGCCATCATGAAAAAAATCACTACCTTCATAACTGCCAATTTCGCTTTCATTTTTTGTTCCTTTCGTTAAATTGTCAGTGAGCAACGTTAACTTTACACTAATCCTAATTACAATTTTGTCAATAAAAAACCCTGCGAGGTTGTCGCAGGGACGGAAGAACAATACTGGCTATTTTTTGTTTTTTAATACTCTAACCAGTTATCAAGAATTAATACTCGTAGACAAAAACCTGGAATCGCACCAATCCACCCAACGATAAAACCAAAATTGGTAACGGTTTTAGTGGCAGATAATATATGGTCGTCTAGAATCGCGAACCCTATAAAACCAACCGCCAGAAAAACAAAAAATACAGTGGATGCAAAAATTCTTACGAAGGTGTTGTTTATAATCACTTTGGCGTTGTCTTCTGCCCCCATTTTCTTCTTGCAAAAAGCCGAACTGTTAACAAGGGCTACCGCCACCGCCAGCGCCAAGCTTGCAACGAATATTCCAAGTCCTACAAAAAAATCTGTCCAGATAGTAGGAATTCCCCAAATTCCCTTTACCAGCCCAAAAAAGATTATGAAAAAAGATAAGATAACTCCAACCCGAGCAATATTGCAACAAATATTTATTCGATTGCTATATTTACTCATCTTGCACCTCGCTTTCTTGTTTATTCTGCAAACTGCTGAGAATCGTCGCCACCACCATTGATTTGTCTTTTTACTTCCTCGACAGCAGTCTCTCCTTTTTCTGTTAAAGAAACCGTTGTTTGCCCAGAGGCATCCTTTTTAAGTTCCACAAATCCGGCTTCGGCCATCATTTGCGAATATGACTTGACGGGAATAAAATCAAAGGCTCCTTCGCCAGAGCATTGGAATAACTCATTAAGGTATTCGCAAAAAGCCAAAGAAACGGCGTTGGCCTCTTCATATATGTTCAGATGGGCTTCGCTGGCATTTCTTGTAGCTGCGTCGTGAAGAATCTCGACAGCAATTGGATAAAGGACATCGAAATCCCCGGCAGTCAATATGCTACCGTCCCAATCAGCGGAAGCACGGCGCGTTAATTCCGCCGGCAACTGATCTTTCAGAAAACACTCAAAAAACACCAAGGCCTCTCTGTTGCCTGCTTTCTGAATTCTTTGGTGCAATTGACTCATAAACTCGTTAAAATCAACCTCTTTGTTGACGAATGGCATGACACACCTCGCTTTCTTATTAAATTGTCAGTGAGCAACGTTAACTTTACACTAATCCTAATTACAATTTTGTCAACCAAAAATTTCGAAAATAAAAAAGCTCGGGAAGATGGTGACTTCCAGAGCACGTTGCAAACTAACTGCTAGAGCTAGGGTTTTTCGTCTTCGGCAAGGAGCTCTTGGTCCGGAAAAATCCGAGCCTGTTGACCAATAGACAGTATGGCAAAAAGTTCTTGAAGAACCGTCATGGGTGCAAAGTATTCTCCAAACCTTGTGTGCGGTTCCGCGCACGCATTATCAAGCACCATGGCTTGAGCGCACTTAACCGTTATCCTCAGTTCGATAGTGTAGGTTCCATAGGTTTGGTCCAGCTTGCAACCCTCAATCCTTACCAATTCAATGGGGTGACAGCCATGCATGCGATCTTGGTATTCCTTCGCGGGTTTCAGGCTCTTTACCTTCTCGTGCAACTTCGTCACAGCCTTTGGACTTACGCCCATAACCTTGACCAACATTACCATGTCACTACCAGTGCCTTTGCTCATGCGTTCCTTTCTTGGCGGAATACTATTCCGTCCATTTTGTTTTGCCCTTGAACCTTTCAAGGTGCTGACTTTATATTAGCCAGACAACGAAAAAAGTCAATAAAAAAACCCAAAGATTACTGCATCTTGGGTTATGAGCTCAGCGCCCCTATCTTTTTGAGCCGATGAACCGAGGGTCGATGACATCGCCTCTGGCAACTTTTGCAAAACCGAAATTGTCGTTTGCGGTTTCCACTATGTTGGTTTTGTTGCCCGCAACCTGAACAGTATCGTGAATCACACAACTTCCATCAACAGTCCGGAAGGTTCCGGAAGTCCGCAAAATGCAGTTTGACGCCTGGTCGCCAATGTTAATGGCTGAAGCGCCTCTGTTGACCAACTGCTGTTGTTGCTTTCCGTCATCTGTGGTCTCGCATGCCGTTAAGCAAGCAAGGCACAAACCCGCTATCGCGCAAATCGTTGCCAAACAAATCGACTTCTTTTTCATGACTTTTGCTCCTCTCTAGTCTCGCTGGCCGGAACCACCAAATGGATTTGGAATTGTGTTCCGGTTAGCATTTTCACAACTGACAATGCCGGCTTGTCCCGGCTGGAAAACCTGGTCAACCTCTTTGATGATTCTGTGGTTACCCAAGACGTCCCAAATGAAAACCCGGGGCACCTTCTGGGCAAACTCCAGCTCCATCACCAGAATCAGAACGTCTGACTCCTGTTGGTTTGCCAGAGCAATTTTAAGAATCGCTTTTACTTTTTCGTCTGAAGAATTGTCGTGATCATACTTGGTTACAATGACGCGCTCTTCGGCCTGAACTTGTCCGCCAATCTTACTTATCGCTTTTCCCAGTAATTCTGCTGTTGCTGAAACACTCGGTTCTTTCCCTTCCGGCATCGCGATGATGCGGAATGTTTTTCCGCCAGAAAAAGAAACTGCCTCTTTTGCCAAACGCTCCATTAATGCAGCGTCAACTGTCGATACCCGCGCAGGAACCGATATAAGATGCTTAAAAAGCATATTCATGGTTGTCTCCTCTCTTTGTAAATGAACTTAATTAAACATTACTTCTTTTTTGTTTTTTGTCAATCCTTCGACGAATTCAGGACAAATAAAAAAGCCACTTTAGTTGTGGCTCGAAGATACTGCACTTCAAATGGTGATTCCCAGAGAAGCTGCGAAGGATTCCAGATGGCTCCCCACCAAAACGGCGTTAGCTCCCGGCTCAATATCAGCAACTGTTTTTAAATTGCTGGCTTGGCATAGCGGACCCAAACGGATAGCTCGAGCTTCTTTGAAAGATTCCCTTTTGCGGTCAGAACATCCATCCATTTGCTTCCAACGCTCAAGAAGAAACTGAGGGATGCCAGGCAGATCTTTAAGACTCGAGAGATCTCGGGAGTTCCAAACAGCCCAAAGCGATACAGGAATATCCGCCAATTCAGCTAGGGTTAGCGGTTCGAGAAAACACCTTTCCAGATGAACTTTTGGTCTACGTCCAACCACCAGAACAAAGTCAGCTCCGTCATCCACGGCGCGTTGCACTTCGTCATCGGTTTCGTAAAAGCCTTTGGCCAAAATTTTTATTTCGGAAGGAAGAATTTTGCGAGCCTTCTTGATGTCGTCAGGGCTTCTCCTCCAAATAGGATGTGTAAGCACGGAAACCATTCGGCCAACCTTGCCGGCAGATTCTATTTGTTGTTCCCAACTGTTTTGCGTAAGACGCTCTCCTCGTGGTGACCATACTTTTGCTTCAGCAATTATAATTGTGCCATTATATATACCATTAAACATGGTGCACATCCTTTCGTTGTAAATGAACTTAATTAAACATTACTTCTTTTTTACTTTTTGTCAACTAAAAAGCCCCGCCGAAGCGGGGCTTTTACTAAACAAACTAAATAAGTGGCAGTGAATCCGAAGCGTACCTCGCAGGCAATTTTGCACGGTCCCGCGAAGCGAGAAAATTGCCGCGAATTGAGCGAATCCGCGCTGGCGGACGAGCGCTAGCGGAGGATTTACTGACGCGCAAAACTATACCAAGAACGCCACGATAAGCAGGGCAACAATGTTTAACACCTTAATCATCGGGTTAATTGCAGGTCCTGCTGTGTCTTTATACGGGTCTCCCACGGTGTCTCCTGTAACTGCAGCTTGATGGGCAAAAGAACCTTTGCCTCCGTATGCTCCGCCTTCAATATACTTTTTGGCATTGTCCCAAGCAGCTCCGCCGGTTGTCATTGAAATTCCAACAAACAATCCTGTAACAATAGCTCCAATTAACAATCCGCCCAAAGCTTGCACTCCCAAGAAATATCCAACTAAAATTGGCGCTACAATTGGAAGCAAAGCTGGCAACATCATTTCTTTAATTGCTGCTTTTGTAACTATATCAACGCATTTTCCATATTCTGGTTTTGCAGTCCCTTCCATTAACCCAGGAATATTTTTAAATTGGCGCCTTACTTCTTCAACAACTTTTCCGGCTGTCTTTCCAACTGCTCCCATTAAAAATGAAGCAAACAAGTAGGGGAGAAGTCCTCCAATCAACAAACCTGCAATAACATATGAATTTGTTAAAGAAAAATTTACCAAACCGTTTACGCTGACTTTTTCAACATATGCAGAAAACAAAACCAAAGCTGCCAATCCCGCGCTGGCAATTGCATAACCTTTTGTAACTGCTTTTGTTGTGTTTCCAACTGCGTCAAGCGCATCTGTAATTTTTCTTACGTCTTCTGGCATCCCAGACATTTCGGCAATTCCTCCGGCGTTGTCTGTAATTGGGCCATAAGCATCAACTCCAACAACAATTCCCGAAATTGAAAGCATTGCCATAACTGCAAGTGCTACTCCATAAATTCCTGCTAACCAGAAAGATATAATTGTTCCAAAAGCAATTAACAAAACCGGGTAAGCAGTTGATTGCATTCCAATTCCCAAACCTCTAATTATGTTTGTTGCATGCCCTGTTTCACTGGCCTTGGCAATACTTTTTACCGGGCTAAAATCTTTTGATGTGTAATATTCTGTAATAACAAACATTCCGGCCGCAATTACCAAACCAACAATTGTTGAGAAAAATAAATTGTTAGCTGAAATTGCCTGACCTGCCATGTACTTTGTAATAATAGGGTAAAAAGCAATTGCCGACAAAATTACTGTTGCAACAACTCCTTTATACATAGAACCCATTATGTTTTGCTTTTTTCCAAGTTTCACAAAGAAGCTTCCAATAATAGAAGCTAAAATAGAAACGCTTCCTAAAATTAAAGGCAACATAATAAACTGTTCAGCTCGTGGAAATAACAAAGAACCTAAAATCATCGTAGCCACCGTTGTAACTGCGTATGTTTCAAAAATGTCAGCAGCCATACCAGCGCAGTCTCCAACGTTGTCTCCAACTTGGTCTGCAATAACTGCCGGGTTTCTTGGGTCGTCTTCTGGAATTCCTTTTTCAACTTTTCCCACCAAGTCTGCTCCCACGTCTGCGGCTTTAGTGTAAATGCCTCCGCCAACTCTGGCAAAAACAGAAATTAAGCTGGCTCCAAATCCCAAACCAATTAAACCATTAATATCTTTTGTTAAAGCATAGTATCCTGCAACCGCCAAAAGTCCCAAAGAAACCACCATTAAGCCCGTAATCAAACCTCCTTTAAAAGAAATATCCAATGCGCGTGCCAAACCTCTTTTTGCGGCTTCCGCAACTCTTGTATTTGCTTGAGTAGAAACAATCATTCCAATAAATCCTGAAACTCCGCTCAAAACTGCTCCAATTAAAAATCCAATGGCAATTTTCCAACCCATAAAAAATAATAAAATAAACAAAACCAAACCAACTACGGCAATTGTTTTATATTGTCTTTTCAAATAAGACATTGCGCCCTCTTGAACTGCTGCTGTAATTGCAATTGCTTTGTCTCCTGCAACCGGAGCTTTTTTAATTTGCGAAACTAAATAATATACAAACGCAATGGCAAACAACGAAACGATTATTGGATAATAAATTAAACTCATTTATTATTTTAGGCTTGCTGTACCAAACCAAATTAATTATTTGTTTTAATTACTTTTTTTCTTCAGTTGGGTCTGCCATTGGCAATTCTTCGGCAGCTGCGTTTACTTCTTCTGGCTCTGCTTCAACTGCTTCGCCATCTGTTCCAACTTTCTCTTTCTTGGCTTTTTTTGCTTTCTTGGGCTTTTTCCCTTGCCCTTCCGAAGCCTTGGCGGAGGAGGGTTCGCCTTCCTCGCCCTCTTCTGGCAAAACTTTGTCAGACATTTTAATGTCTATTTTCCAACCGGTTAATTGTGCGGCCAATCTTACATTCCTGCCATCTTTTCCAATAGCCAAGCTCAATTGATCTTCAGGCACAAAAACTGTTGCGGTATTTTTGTCCTCAACTTTAACTTCAACAACTTTTGCAGGAGCCAAAGCGTTTGCAATATATTTTTCCGGCTTTTCATCAAATGGAATTACGTCAATTTTTTCTCCGCCCAATTCATTTATAACTGCCATAATTCTTGTTCCTCTTTGTCCAACGCAAGCTCCAATTGGGTCAACTCCTTCTTCATTTGAAACAACTGCAATTTTTGTCCTAAAACCAGGCTCACGGGCAATTGCTTTTATAACAACAACTCCCGAAGCAATTTCAGGGACCTCTAGTTCAAATAATTTAGAAATTAATTTAGGGTAAGCTCTTGAAAGCATAACAACAGATCCCTTTGGAGTGTCTTCTACTTTCATTATATAAAGCTTTAAGCGCTGACTTGGCCTGTAAAACTCTCCAGGAATTTGTTCATCTCTGTTTAAAATTCCCAATGTTTTTCCAATGTCCACAAAAATTGTGTGGCCTTCAATTTTTTGCACAATTCCCGACACAATTTCACCTTCTTTGGACCTGTATTCAGCGGAAATAGTTTCTTTTTCAGCCTCTCTAATTTTCTGCAAAATAACCTGTTTTGCTGTTTGAGCTGCAATTCTTCCGTAATCTTGCTTAGAAACCAAAGGAATTTCAATTTCCTCGCCAACTTTAATTTTAGGGTAATCTTTTTTAGCGTCAGCTAACATTATGTGCTTTTCTGGGTTGAAAACATATTTCTTTGGCGCTTCTTCGCCGGCTCGCGCCTCATCTTGAGGAATTATTTTGTTTTCTTTCATTTCCTCAATTTCCTCATCAGTATAAAGCATGCCATTGTCTACAACCAATTTTATTTGCCAGAACTTAACATCGCCGGAAACCGCATTAAATTTTGCTTTAATTTTTTGGCCTTTTTCTCCGTAATCTTTTTTGTATGCAGTAGCAATAGCTGACTCAATAGTCTCTATTACTTTTTCAGGGGAAATGCCTCTTTCCTCTGCAATTTGAGCTAACGCTCCCTTAAAATTCTTAATATCCATATATCTATTTTTTTTAATATTTTTATAAAAAGAAAAGTCCATCGGTCAGACGGACAAGTACTTTCTTCTCTTGATTAAAGTTTACCAAACCCAAGCCCCGTTGTCAAATAAAAAAGGCCCGCTATAAAGAGGACCCATCACGTTTTGCGAGCTCAAAAGCTCGCTTTGAATCTTTGAACTTTTTTGTTTCCGGAGCTTTTTTAATTAATTCAAGCAATTCCTGCAAAGTCAAATACGGTATAAAAAACGAAGAAATCTCCGCCAGCTCCGCCACCGTGTCTGGTATAGCAATTGAGTTAATAATCAGCATGGCTTCATCGGTTGTGGCAACAATATGAAAGCCAAATAAACGGTCTGCTAAAACAATAATTTCCGCCCCCTCTTTTAATCTCTGCAAACCTTCCTCACGGCTATGCACAATGCTTAAAGTCATAAAAGCTCCCTTTTAAATGTTCTGCCTACACATTACCACAAATATTTAAAAAAAGAAGCGAGGTAAAAAATTGTAGCGAGATAGTAGGCTCGTAGCGTACCTCGCAAGGCAATTTTGCACGGTTCCGCGAAGCGGAAAAATTGCCGCGAATTGAGTGAGTTCCGCGCAGGCGGGACGAACGCTAGCAGAGAGCCTACTATCGAGCGTATCTACGAGACAATGTTTTCGTGGTGGGTAAGGCGTAAAACAGAAAAGTCTGGCTTTAAAACAATGCAAATGGCATCAATCCTTTCTGGCCCCTGCCATTTTTTAAACGCCGAATAACTTTTGGCATTCTGCAAAACCTTCCACAGCTTAGCTTTATTTATAGTGTCTTCGGGGCTTCCAAAATTTTCACCAACTTTTGTACGCACCTCAACAAAAACCAACTTCTTCTGGCCGAAAATCCCAGATTTTTTTTCAGCAACTAAATCAATCTCGGCATATTTTGTCCTGTAATTTTGCTCTAAAATTTTATAACCCTCCTTTTCCAAATAGTTTCTTGCCAAATCCTCCCCAATTTTCCCCACATGATTATGCTCCGCCATAAATAAAAGCGAAAAAATAAGTTTTAAAGGCACCTTCGGAGGCAGTTTAGCATGGTTCCGCGAAGCAAATAAACTGCCGAGAATGAGGTGCATCGAGCCGCAGGGCGAGACGACACCGGTGCCGACTAAAATTTATTTTGAGCGCTAAGCTAATTCGTGCGATTTCGGTTTGTACTGCAAAGCCTCGGCCATGTGACTAATAGAAACTTCATCAGCACCCTCCAAATCTGCAATTGTTCGCGCCACTTTTATCATTTTCATATAACTTCGTGCCGACAACTGAAATTTCAAACTTGCTTGCCTTAAAATTTCTTCCACCTCTTTTGAAAGTTTACAATATTTTTTAATATGATTGTTTTTCATTTGGCTGTTTGAACAAATTGTTTCGTCGCAAAACCTGGCCTCTTGTTTTGCCCTGGCCTGCATAACTCTTTGCCTAATTTTTTCTGATGCTTCCAAAAATTCTGAACCGCGTTGATTGTCTTGAAATTCGTTTGCGTCAACAGGCATAACCTGAATATGCAAATCAATTCTATCTAAAATTGGCCCGGAAATTCTTTTTTGATATTTTTGAATTTGATTCTGGCTACAGTTGCAGCTTCTTTTTGGGTGCAAAGCATATCCGCAAGGGCAGGGGTTGGCACTGGCCACCAACATAAAATCAGCAGGGTAGGTGATGCGTTGCTTTGACCTTGAAATTGTTAAATAGCCATCTTCTAATGGTTGGCGGAGCGCTTCCATTATAGCTCTGGGAAATTCATTAAATTCATCTAAAAAAAGCACTCCTCTGTGAGCTAAACTTATTTCACCCGGCTGAGGTTTCGAGCCTCCGCCAACTAATCCGGCCAAAGAAGCCGTGTGATGTGGCGCGCGAAACTGCCTGTTTGTTATTAAACTTCCTCCCGGAGGAATTCCGCCAGAAGCTGAATATATTTTTGTAACCTCCAAACTTTCCGCCTCATTTAACGGAGGCAAAATTCCCGGCAAAGCACGCGCCAGCATTGTTTTTCCCGAGCCCGGCGAACCCATCATAATTATGTTATGTCCTCCAGCAGCGGCAATTTCCATGGCTCTTTTTGCTTGTTCTTGGCCCAAAACTTCTTTCATATCAAACTCAACTGGCTTTAATTTTTCTTCTTTAGCTTGTTTATAAGTTACAGGAATAATTTCTTCTTGTTTAAGAAAATGCCTGCAAAGTTGTCCAATATCTGTAACAGGAAAAACTTTTAATCCTTTTATTGCCGCAGCTTCGTTGGCAGAATCTTTTGGCACATACAAATTGGTAAACCCGGCTTCTTTTGCAAAAAGCGCCATTAAAAAAGCGCCCTTAGTGTGGCGCAAACTTCCGTCAAAAGAAAGCTCTCCTAAAAACAACGACTTCTGCGGAATTGGAAATTCAAGCGAGCTACTTAAAATTCCTAAAGCAATTGGTAAATCATACATTGAGCCCTCTTTTGGCACGTCAGCTGGCGCCATATTTACTGTTATTTTCTTTTGCGGAAAATCAACGTCACTGCTCTGTATGGCGGTTCTCACCCTTTCTTTACTTTCATCAACTGCTTTGCCCGCCAGCCCCACAATTTCAAACCCGGGCAAACCTTTATTGGCCAAATTAATTTCAATATCAACCTTTATGGTTTCTAACCCCAAATTCACCACCGAAGGAACTTTTATAAGCATATGTTTTAAAAATTTAGTTAATTTATTTCTATTTTTTAATTAATTTTAAATACTTTCCAGGTTAATACTCATTAACCTGAGTAATCATACATATTTCTTATGCAACTTCTGCATTGTAACACTGTTCGCAATACATTGTAACACTGTTCGCAATAGACTATTTCTGGTCGGTCGGGGGCATATGAGGTTTCAAATTCTATCTCACACTTTCCCCTGTGTAAATGTCCCTGCTTATCGCAGATACATTTCCTGTGATGCAACAAACTTCCATTTCTTTGTAAAATTCTTTCGGCGTAACGACAATCAACACATAACCGAGGCAATGCAAGTCCTTCCTGCCTTAAAAAATCCAATTCTGGTTTTATGATACGATAAGCTTTTTTGCATATATAACATGCAATCAGTTTTGAGATAACATCA
>JAPLZA010000031.1:0-2022 GCA_026395275.1 Candidatus Staskawiczbacteria bacterium
CTAAGTGCAAACTAAAATTAAAATCTGTTCCGGCTTGTTTTACATAAGCATGAAACCTGGGGTAATTTCCGTATCCTAATTTTCTTACCAAGTTGTATTCCCCGTTTTCTTTTGTATCAATAATTATGTAGCCGATGTTTCGCGCCACACTCACAATACTTTCTTGTAAATTTTTTAAAATAAAATCCATGTTTAAAAATAACCTATTCTAATTACTTCAGGTTATCACATGATAACCGAATAATTATTAGTAATTTCTTAATAAATGACGAACGTCTTTTTGCATGATAATAAAATTTCGGCCGACTTTCACGGCTTTTATATTCCCCTTCCAAATTCTCTTTAACACAGCCATCCGACTTATTTTAAGAAGCTTCGCCAACTGACTCGTCGACAAAAATATTCTTTCTTTGTTATATCTATAATCTCTTTCACAATTTTTTCTATCTTCAGGTTATCATATGATAACCGACGCAAGTTCAAATTAGCTGGTATTTTGCTAATATACTCTCTAGTTTTTTATTGGTTTCGAAAAGAAATGAACTTATGCCAAGATTTTTAGCCACCTCAATATTCTCTTTAGAATTATCAAAATAGGCGCACTCTTCTGGTTTAAGATTGTTCTCAGCCAACAAATTCCTGAATGCTTCCGGATTCGGTTTTACAAAACCTGTTTGCCACGAATAATAAACTTTATCAAAAATATTCAAAAATAAAAATTTTACTTTGTAATAATTAGCCCTTTCTGCAAAGTTATTGGAAAGAATAAACAATTTAATACCCTTCTCTTTCGCTTGCTTCGCCAGTCTAACCAATTCAGAATTTTCTTTCTCAGCGTTAAACCAGAAATCAAAAAAATCTTTTTTATTTAATACAATGCCCCACTTGTCTAAATATGGTTTCCAATAATCAAAAGTATCTTCGGCACCAGGCAATCTTACTTTTGCCATTATTTGCTTTAATATCGGTAAAAAACGCTCTGTAGGCACACCAAATTTTTCCTTAAATCTGTCGCTTAGATTCGGACTTTGAATAAATAAACCATTAAGATCAAAAATAACTGCTTTTATCATAGTATAGATTTTAACCGTGTTTAAATTCTATGACATCGCCGTCTTTAACAACATATTCTTTGCCTTCTGTGCGTAATTTCCCAAGCTCTCTGGCCTTGGCATATCCTCCTAAATCCATTAAATCTTTCCAAAAAACTACTTCTGCTTTAACAAATTTATTTTCAAAATCAGTATGGATGGCCGAGCCGGCTTTTGGGGCTGTATCGCCGTTTTTTATTGTCCAAGCCCTTGTTTCATCTTCTCCGGTTGTTAAAAAAGTTATTAAATCTAAAAGCTTATAAGATTTTTTAACTAAAATATCAGTTTCTGAATCCATTGGCAAATCTAAGCCTTGTCTTTCCTCTTTAGACAACCCTTCTGCATCATATTCTGTGGCAACATCAATTATTAAATATTGCCAATTATTTTTATTAAAAGTTTCTAAAATATTTTTATCTACTTCTTCATCTTTTCCATTTAATAAATATAATCTTGGTTTATATGTTAAAAGCTGAAAGCCTTTTAAAATTTCTTTTTCGTCTTCGGTAAATTCCTGTTCAATTAAAACCTTTTCTTGGCTTAAAAATTCTTTTGCTTTTTTCAAAGCTGACATTTCTTTAACTGCTTCTTTTTTATTTTGCCTTACGTCTCCAGCTAATCCATCAATTCTTTTATTCAAAGTATCTAAATCTTTTAAAATAAGTTCAACATCTAAAATTTCTTTTTCTCTAATAGGATTTACTTCCTGCTGAGTATTCACAATGTCTGACTTTTTAAAAGCGCGTAAAACATATAAAACCGCATCAACTTCTCTTATGTGTGACAAAAATTTATTTCCCAGTCCTTCTCCTGCGCTAGCTCCTTTAACCAATCCGGCAATATCAACAAAATTTACTATTGCATAAATTTTCTTTTTTGATTTTGACAACTCGGCCAATTTATCAACCCTTTCATCGGGAACCAAAACAAC
>JAPLZA010000031.1:2062-4897 GCA_026395275.1 Candidatus Staskawiczbacteria bacterium
CTTTCATCGGGAACCAAAACAACCCCAACGTTGGGGTCTATTGTGGCAAAAGGATAGTTAGCAATCAAAACCGATTTTTTAGTTAATGTTTTAAATAATGTGGATTTACCAACGTTTGGCAATCCTACAATTCCAATAGAAAGACTAGGCATTTTTATATAATTTATTTATTTAGATTAACTTATTTTTTGCAAAAACACAATAAAAAAGCCTGCGACATTTAATCGAGGCATTTATAAATTTTATATATTTTTATATATTACTACATTGTATACGGATTTAAACTATCATGGACCTTAAGATCAACGAAAGGAAGGTCTTCCTTTTTTCCTGATTTAGGAGCATCCATAAGTGGTAGACCATCGTGCAAAACTGAGCGGTAGAAACAGCTTTTTGCTTTTGTGTGGCAGGCACCATCGCCTTTTTGTTCCACCAAATATATGATTGCATCACCATCGCAGTCAACAAGCACATCCTTTACAATTTGGAAATCACCGCTTGTTTCACCTTTCATCCAACGCTCATTGCGCGACGTAGAAAAATATACAGCTTTTCCTGTAGCCAAGGTTTCTTCAAAACCAGCTCTATCAGTAAAAGCAACCATAAGAACTCCACCTGTTTGCACATCTTGTGCCACAACTGTTACCAATCCATCACGTTTTTCAAAGTTCGGACAAAGTATACGCATAACTATTCTCCTTTCAAGGAACTATTCGCAACACTGTGCTACGATATTGAAATATTATAACTACTTACTTATTTTGTCAATTAAAGAACAGACCTTAGTCTGTTTTTAATTTTATATTCTTTATTAACTAATTATAAGTTGTCCACAATGAGCGCATCTCTTAGCGTCAATAGGAATTTCGCTTAAACATTCCGGACATTTTTTAGCGGTTACAGCCTTAGGTTTGGTTGTTCTGACCAATAAAGTATTCATCGGTAAAATAACAAAAAAATAAATTGATCCTGCAACTAATATAAAGGATACTAATGCATTAATTAATTCCCCATACTTAAATATACTTCCATTTAAAGTAAAATTTAATCCTGAAAAATCAGGCACTTTTGCAATAGCACCAATCAATGGAGTAATTAAATCTTTTACTAAAGCATTAACAACTGTCCCAAAAGAGGCTCCAATAACAACACCAACCGCCAAATCAACAGCATTTCCTCTTAATATAAAATTTTTGAAACCTTCTAATATTTTAGGCATACTTTTTAGTTTATAGTGAGGAGTAAAATGACGAAGTGTGGACCCGGGGAGAATCTCACTGAGTTTCCCGAAGGCATTGCTGTCGCCTTCGGCGCCACAATTCGGGGATGGGAGTTCTCAATCTCCCAAGATCAAGCAAACAAAAAGACAGGGCTATGCCCTGCTTTTTTGTTTGTGGACCCGGGGAGAATCGAACTCCCAGCTTCTCGTTGCAAACGAGATGTGTTGCCACTATACCACGGGCCCAGATAAGCGTCCTGACAACAGGACTTTCTACTTACTTAATTTCAAGAACTTTTACTTTTATCCTTTTGTTGCCAGCCATAAAATCAAACTCCTTGCCCACTGCTTTTCCCATTAAATTTTGCCCAAGCGGAGATTGGTACGAAATTTTATTTTTTAAAATATCTGCTTCACCGGGAGCCACCATTTCATAATTCATTTTTTCTCCGCCAAAAGAAATTGTAATTTTGCACCCGCTTTGCACGCAACCCGAACCATCATTTTCCTTTACAACAGCTTCGTTTATTGCGCCTTCCAATTGTTCAACTCGTCCAAGTTGAAAAGACATTTTGTCTCTGGCGTCGTGGTAGCCTGCATTTTCTTTTAAATCGCCAAACTCGCGAGCTTGGGCAATAAGTTTTTTTGTCTCGGGAATTTTGTTCTCTTTTAAATCCTTCAACTCGTCCTTGAGTTGTTGCAAACCTTCTTTTGTAAAATACTGTACCATGTTTAGTATTCTATATTATTTTTTCTTTTTTTTCAAGGTTATGTTCCAATCCTGCCAAAAAAAAGTCGCGAATTCCATTTGGAACTGCGACATATCGGATAAAAGAGCTGGAGCGGTGTGAAGGGTTTGAACCTCCGACCTACCACGTTGGCAACGTGGTGCTCTTGTTTCATTGAGCTAACACCGCATCAGAAAATAACCGAAGGGGGTGGCACTCGTCCACCCATAGACAATCTAGGACACCGTCCTATTTGTACACCGCCGAGTCAGCGTATTGCCTATCTGCCCCGAAAGGCAGCCCCTCGATAAAAAGGTCTGGCCCCGGGCTTGAGCTTTCACCCAAGTACTTGGAGCGAACCCCAAATATGGCCGCCATCGCAGGCACCACCCGGGACATCAGTTTTCCAAAAATATTTCAAAGGTCTTAAACGTATTTTATATAATATTCTATAATAATATATTTGTCAATAGTCTTTACGCAAAACAAAAACGGCTTTTAACCGTCTTTTCCATTTCCAATTTATCAACCACTTTTAGTTTCTTAAAGTTGTTTCGAATAAGGAGAATTTTAAGCGACTCTCCTCAAAACGCTTTTAGTTAGAATTCAGAACGATTCAACATGCTCATCGAACTGAGCCAGTTGAACCTTCCTGAAAGCTTCCAAAGTCGACTACATTTTATAAAAAAATGATCCACGAGCAGCTTCCGCTACCCGTGCCTTGTTACGACTTAGCCCCTCTTACTGAATCTAGCTTAGGGCCTCTTGCGAGGCACTTCGGCTATCCCCAGCTCGCTTGGCTTGACGGGCGGTGAGTACAAGACTCAGGAACGTATTCATCGCCACGTAGCTGATTGGCGATTACTAGCGATTCCAGCTTCATGAGGT
>JAPLZA010000021.1:0-912 GCA_026395275.1 Candidatus Staskawiczbacteria bacterium
CTTTTCCATTGTGGTTAGCTCCAGTTCAAGTTGCCATAATTCCTATTTCTGAAAAACATGTTAGTTATGCAAAAGAAATTCAAAAGCAATTTATAAAAGAAGGAATACGATCAGAATTAAAAGACGAAAATGAAACCTTGGGCAAAAAAATTCGCGCTTCGGAAATGCAAAAAATTATGTATTTGTTGATTGTTGGAGACAAAGAAATTGAAGCAAAATCAGTAAGCGTGAGAGAAAGGGGTAAAGGAGATTTGGGGGCTATGGCAACCGACAAATTTATTGACAAAATTAAAGAAGAAATTATTAACAAGAAATAATAATTATGCCAATACAAGAATTATCAGAAGCAACAAAAAAATTAATTGCGCAATATAATCTTGCAAAGAAGCAGGAAACAGAAAAACCAAGCGCGCCCACAATCCACGTAGACGAAGTTGCCAAAAAGGTAGCTGCTTTTTACGAGAGGATAAGAACAATTGTTGATTGGAAAGAAGAGCACTTAATGCGCAGAGCAGCAATAATTAGAAAACTTAAAAGAAGATTCTTTGATTTGGAATTAAATAATTTCTCAGACACTGCAAATGTGGCTGAATCTTTAGTTTTAGAATTAATTCGCGGAGGTCATTTCCCCAACGATAAAATTGAAGAATCAAAAATTGGAGATGTCCAAAGAATAATTGATAAATATATTTTTATACTTAAAAATAATCCGGAAAATAAAGAAGGCAAGGCTGGAATTAATTTTTATAACTGGTTAATAGACATTGCCGCCTGTGAAATAGAAGAAACATTGGCTCCATCAATAAGAGAAATGGCTTTGATAGATTATATGTTTGAGTCAATGAAAGCAAAAATTAAAGTTTCCGATAAAATTTTTGAAGCCGGGCTTCTTAAAAAAGAAAATGCAGAAAT
>JAPLZA010000021.1:929-1647 GCA_026395275.1 Candidatus Staskawiczbacteria bacterium
ATGCAGATATACAGATATATATTGCCGTCTGCCTGACACTTTTTAAATTAGACAAACCAATGATAATTTATAATTTAATGAGGTACAGGTATCCAAGCTGGCTAAAAGCTGACCAACAGCTTATTTTGAGAATCTCTCAAAGCGCTTTTAAAATTTGGCACCAGTTAGAAAACGATTTAATAAGCCCAATGTCAAATAAATTCCACACCATTTGTGAAAAATATGACACTCCATATTTGTTGCTTGGAGATATTTTATCTGCAAACAGTTCAGCAGAAACAGCCGGAGATATTTCAGACCCGGAAATACTTGAAAGCCTGATAAAAAATGCCTACTCAAAAAGATTATCAACTTTAAAAGCCAGAATTTCCAGGGCAGCTGTTTATTCCACCATATCAATCTTTGTTACTAAGGTTTTAACTTTATTGCTTTTGGAGGTAATGATAGAAAGAGCCATTGGAGCAAAAGTAAACACTACTTTGCTTACAGCTGACATATTGATACCTACTATTTTAATGTTCGCCATGGTAGCAACCATAAAGCGCCCTTCCAAAAAGAACTTAAATATAGTTACCATGGAAACAATGAAAATTGCCTACAAAAAGGAGGGCGCCGATGTATATGAAGTAAAGATGAGCAGAAAAAAAGGTTTTGCCATGAAATTTGTACTGTCTTTAATGTATGTTTTATCGGCTTTTATAACTTTTGGAGCAATATG
>JAPLZA010000047.1:0-474 GCA_026395275.1 Candidatus Staskawiczbacteria bacterium
AATATTTGTGTTAAAAAAGGTTTTGAAAAATCTACGTCAACTCCGTAACTACGCGCATCCCATTTGTCTGACCACCAGCACTTAGGACAATAAACATTTAAATCAAGAGACGGATGATAAATTCCAAAGGTTTCGGTTCCACACATCCTACAGGGTCTTTTATACACCGTAAGATGGTGCCGCCATAAAAGTCGGCGTATCATCCTACACTCTGGACAAAACGTTGGTACCGGCACTTTTATTTTCTCATAGAAATCAAAATCCTCGGGCTCGATTACGAACTCTTTTTTACAGTTTTGGCACGATTGCACTGAGCTTGCCGAAGTGTTTTTAATTCCGCTATTCATAGTTTATGCTACTTCTGCGTTGTAACATTGTTCACAATAAATAATTTCCGGACGATCTGGAGCGTAAGATGTTTCGAACTCATTTTTGCATCCAAGTTTCATACATTTTCTATGCCATAACTTAAAT
>JAPLZA010000047.1:540-3874 GCA_026395275.1 Candidatus Staskawiczbacteria bacterium
CAGTTAGGGCAAAGCCGTGGCAAGGGCAGATTTAACTTCTGATAGAATTGCATCTCTTCCTTAATAATTTTAAATGCTTGAGTGCATTGTTCTTTGCACTCTCCCTTGTGAGCGCATTCTATAACCTTGCCTGCGATAGATTCGTCTACATTTTTTATGTGATCGGGTAAGTCTTCTGATTTTAAATCAACTTTGTAATTTTTAACATCATTATCTTTCCATTTATAACCTTGCTCTTGCGCTTGTTCTTTGGTTAAAGGAAAATATTCTTGGGCGATAGTTTCGTTGTAGGCAAAAGGAGACATTTCCGCCGGGAAAAACTCTCCGTGTTTATAGACTCTACCTTTTTTATCTACATAAGGCATTTCATTCATGTGCGCAATTATTCTAGGAACGAGGACCTCATAATCTTTTTTAGTATATTGTTTGTTCAAGATGCAATATTCTTTTTTATCTAACCCAACACAACCAAACAAATTTTGAGATACAGAACAATTAATGGAATACTGGATGTTTTTACTGCCTCTGGCAAAAATGGTAAACGCATAATCTAAATTTTCCATCATATCAAACCCTGACGCAAGTGCCTCATAAATTCTTTCGACTTTCGGCATACCATAACTATCATATGAATCTTTCACTCCCTGTACAACATATATAATATATTTTGAATTTTCAGAATCAGGGCCATTTACATCAAAACACTCCTTACAGTCTCTAGCATTTCTTATATTATCACCCGTGCAATCGGTAGTATTTATAAATTGGGCATATTTATGTATCGATTTATTGTATATCGTGCGAAAATCCTCCCAGCCGTGACTAATATTTTTAAAACTCCCTGAATCAAATTCCTTCAATTTTTTCTCATATTCTTCTTTTGTAAGCTGCTCATTAAAAAAACAATTTTGTTTGTTTCTTAAATTAGTACACCCAAAGCAATCAATACAATTTCTACATCTGTATAAAAAATAAGAATTAGAGCAATTATCGCAATGCTTGCTAAAAAATAATTTTTGAGAATTTTGACATTGTACGTTTTCGTAAGAAAGCTCTAATTGACTGCAATTAAAAAGATCTTGAGAATCTTTTGTAAAAGAAGAGTTGTTTGAGTATCTAACGTTTTCACTTTCTTTTCCGCCGAATGCAAGATAACAATTTTTATTTTTTGTAGAAAAATTTGTATATTCAGAGTCTACCGACTGCGGTTGCCACAGGTTTACAACCGGAACAGAATAAAATAATTTTTTAAATTGCGATAAAAAATTTTTGTTAAAATCTACTTCTTGACCATAACTCATCGGATTCCACGAATCAGAATACCAACAGTCCCTGCAATATATGGTCATGGGACAATCCTTGTGGTACATCGAAATAAGATCTTTCACGCATTTTACACATTTGTTTTTATATAAAGTCCTCTCATTACGAAAAGCGAGCTTTCTTTGTAGTCTACACTCCGGACAAAAGGTTGGTGCCGGCACTTTTATTTTCTCATAGAAATCAAAATCCTCGGGCTCGATTACGAACTCTTTTTTACAGTTCTGACATTGTTTGGTTTCTCTTATCATGTTGAAGTTAATTTTGTTATTTAATCCTATCAAAAAACCGCCTATAATCCAAGCGGTTTTTTTATTTATTTGTCCTGGTCGGGAAAAGAAGTTTTATCCTCATTTTTTTCTTCTTCTACTCTTTTTTCTAGTTCATCTTCAGAGTTTTTAATACCATTATCTTTTTTACTTAGGGATTCCTCGAGCGTTTTTCTTAGGTCAGATAAATCAACTTCTTTTCGAGGCGTTTTTTCTTTTTTACTTTTATTAAACGGCACCTTCTCCCCTTTTTTTTTTTTTTTTTCTAAAGAAAGAGATTTTGTCGCAACTTTATCTGGAACTCTCGATCGCTCTGCGACATAGGATTTTTCTACTCGTGCCGATGTCTTACCCAAACTCTGAGACGGCCCAAACTCTATGCCTAAATCTCCTAGGGCATCGTTTCCCGCTTGTATCTTTCCTAATCGGCTTACCTCTTGCGCAGATATATTAGATTCTGTTCTCGAAGACGGAGCTGGCCTGCTAATTGCTGGACCGGAAGAAGCTACAGCCGAAACCGCAGAAGAAATCTCTCCGGCTTTCAACTTTTTCAAACAACTTTTACAGTAAACAGGTCTTCCGGCAACCGGTTCGAAAATAACTTTTGTATCTTTTCCACAATTTGAACATTTAACATCATATAATTTTTTTGAGTCAGGAGACCGTGAGTTATTTGAGTTGCTTGGTTTATACAAGGGCTTGGAAAAATTTTGAGGATTAGAAAGGTCTGCTTGAGAATCAGAAACATCGGAAGAACCCTGATTGTCATTAGTAGGAACATCCAAATTAGACGCCCAACGATTAATTTCCTCTTCAACTGACCTTATGGTGTGGGCATACTTTGACCTGGCAATTCTAATTATTTCTTTACGTTTTTCATCGTCTTTAGCAACGGGAACCGGGGCAATAGTTTTAGCTGAAAATGGTCTGGAAGTAATGCCGTCTATCATCAGTTTCAAATAAATATTATAGTTGGGCAAGCGAATCAAATCATTCTGCAAAAATTCCGGCATAAACTCTTGCTCTAAAAACTCCGCATCAGCAGCTCCCACTCGAAAAGAAATCATTGTGCCCACGTTACCAAAAACAGCATCCCTAACAGCAGTACTTGTGTCGGTGGTTAGCTGGCCAATGTACTGGTGGGCAATAATTAAATCTAAGCGGTATTTGCGGGCCTCTGACAAAATGTTCACGAAAGAGTCTGTTGCAAAGTTCTGAAACTCGTCAACATACATGTAAAAATCTTTTCTTTCATCTTCGGGAATTCGGACACGCTCCATAGCAGACAACTGTATTTTTGTAATAATCATCGCTCCCAAAATAGCCGAGTTGTCTTCACCAATTCTTCCCTTAGAAACGTTAACCAATAAAATTTTCTGCGTATTCATTATTTCATCAATATCAATGGTGTTTTTGGCTTGGCCAACAATGTTTCTTACAAAAGAAACATTCAAAAACTGTCCAACTTTATTTTGAACCGGAGCTATAGCTTCATTACGGTACCTAGGCTCCCACTCTTCATATTCGTTAATCCAAAAAGATTTAACAACCGGATCTTTAAGGTTATTAATAATTTTTTGACGATAATCTCTGTCAACTAACATTCTTGGTATACCTAAAAGCGTAGTACCGGGAGTATCCAGCAAAGCTAAAATACAGTTAGCCAAAATATATTCCATACGGGCCGACCACACATTGGCCCAAATTTTAGTAAAAATACCAATTAATCCCGATGCGATTAAGTG
>JAPLZA010000063.1 GCA_026395275.1 Candidatus Staskawiczbacteria bacterium
CATAACTCCAGGTTCAGTGCAGGTAAGCGTGCAGGCAGCTGAAAGCGGAAGCGATTATAATATAGCTCCATCTAATTTCTCTATTCCCGGACTAAAAGGGACTGCATCTTATTATAGCCTTTATGCCACATCAACAAGCGCTATGTCAGGAGGTTATACAGGTAAAGTTAAAAAAGTTACAGATGATGATATCCAAGGAGCTAAAGACGTTCTAACTAAAAAATTAACATCCGACGCAACAACTTCTTTAAAGAGCCAAATTTCGGCTGATTATATATTGCTAGATAATGCATTGTTGTCCAGCGTTGTTGATGCTTTGACTAAAACAAAATCCGGAACAATCGCCGACAGCTTTAATTATCAGGTTACGGTGACTGCGAGCGCCTTGGCTTTTAAGAAATCTGATATAGATCAGTTTGTAAAAAGTTATGTCGTTTCCCAAATGCCGGCGGGAAAAACATTATTAGATAATAGTTCTAAAATAAATTATTCTTCAAGCGTAGTTGATATTTCCGGAGGCAAAGCAACTCTTAATTTGGATTTTTCAGCAGGCGTTTATCAAAATATAGATAAGAATTCTTTAACGCTGTCTTTACTAGGACAAAATGTTAGCCAGATAAATCAAACCATAAATAGCAGCTTAGGAAATTCAGTATCTAAGATTAAAATTAACTTCTGGCCTTTCTGGGTGAATTCTGTCCCAAGGAATCAGAGCGTGGTCACCATACACCTAGAATTCCAATAATAACCCCATATAGTATTGACTAGTTCTTGGTTATTTGCTAATATACTATTATATATAAATGACGCCAAATGAACCGGGGAGCACCCCGAAGAATAACCAAGTTATAAAGAAAGACGGGAGAGTCACAGAAGCTTTACCAAATGCTTTTTTTAAGGTAGTATTGAGTGACGGGAAAGAAATATTGGGATTTTTATCCGGAAAGATGCGAATGAATAGAATTACAATTTTACCAGGAGATAAGGTTTCAATTGAAATGAGTCCATACGACGAAAGTAAAGGTAGAATAGTATATAGATTAAAATAAAATTTTTTATTAATTTATTTTTAAAACCCTTGTGGTTTTAAGTTTTTTTTAAAGCCTTCTATATATTTTTTATAAGAAGGGTTCAAGCAATAAAATGAAAGTAAGGCCATCAATAAGAAAAATTTGTAATGATTGCAAAATCGTCAGAAGAGAGGGCAGGCTTTACGTTATTTGCAAAAAAAATCCTAAACACAAGCAGCGACAAGGATAATTATATTTTATAAACTATGCCAAGAATAGCCGGGGTAAATATACCCGAAAACAAAAGAATAGAAATTTCATTAACTTATATCTACGGAATAGGAAATTCTTTGAGTAAGAAAATTTTAGAGTTAATGAAAATAGATGCAAACAAAAAAGCATCAGAATTAACCCAAAAAGAAGTTAACGACTTAAAAGATTATATTGAAAAAACTTACAAAATTGAAGGAGACTTAAGAAGGCAGGTTATGATAAACATAAAAAGATTGAAAGATGTGGGTGCATGGAGAGGATTGAGGCACATAAAAGGGTTACCGGTAAGAGGTCAAAGAACAAAAACAAACAATAGAACAGTCAGAGGAAACGTAAGAAAGACTATGGGCTCTGGAAGAAAGCCGGCAGCAACACCAACATAAACATCGCTCGGCAACAAACTTTTTTCGCTATAGCGCTACTTCGTGCGCAGGGCTTCAAAAAGTTTATTGCCTCGCTTACTTAATTAAATAAATCATGAGCAAAAAACACGTTATAGAAACAAATCAAGAGGAAGCAATAAAAGAACAGGAAAAAGTTGATAAAAAAGTCAACAAAGAGGCTAATAAAGTTAGCCCGGAAGTTCAGGTGGTTCATCCTGCAGGAATTCAGACAGGAAAGATTTATATTTCTTCTTCTTATAACAACACAATTTTAACACTTACAAACGCAAAGGGTCAGGTTTTAGCTTGGAAATCGGCAGGATCGGTGGGATTTAAAGGGACAAAAAAATCAACTTCGTTTGCAGCATCAAGAGTTGCAGAAACAATTGCAAACGTATGCAAAAAAATGGGAATTGTAGATAGAATAGAAGTTTTGGTTAAAGGCATTGGAGCCGGGAGAGAATCAGCTGTAAGAACACTTATAACACAAGGATTGAATGTTGTCTCAATAAAAGATATAACGCCAATTCCTCACAATGGATGCAGGCCTAAAAAAGTAAGACGCGTATAATAAACAAAAAATGAAATACGATCAATGTAAAACTTGCAGGAGATTAGGACAAAAGCTCTTTTTAAAGGGCGATCGTTGTTTTTCACCTAAATGAGCAATGATGAAGAGGCCATTTGCTCCAGGCCATCAAAAAAAGAGGAGAGGAGGAGCTGCATCAGAGTATAAAAAATCTTTGGATGAAAAGCAAACCATAAAAAAATGGTATGGACTTTCAGAAAGACAGTTTAAAAGATATGTCAGGGAAACCCTTGATAAAATGGATAAAGTTGACAACGTTGCATCTGAATTAATCAGAAAATTAGAAAAAAGATTAGACAATGTTATTTTCAGGTTGGGATTTGCAAAATCCAGGGTTCAAGCAAGACAATTAGTGTCTCACGGATTTTTCACTATAAACGGAAAGCCGGTTAATATTCCTTCCTATCAGGTTGAGAAAAATGATTTAATTGGAATAAAAGAACACAAAAAAGCCAAAGGTATATTTAAAGAATTAGCAAACGATTTAAAGAGAAAAGAAACTCCGGCATGGTTGTCTTTAAACAAAGAAAAATTAGAAGCAAAAACTATCGGAGAACCAAACTTAGACGAAGTTAAGCCTCCGGCAGAAATTTCATTAATATTCGAGTTTTATTCACGCTAACCTTAGATTTCAGCAAATAGGCGATAGCGCACTGCGCTGATAACTATAAGCTGAAAGCTAAAAAAACAAATGATACCTCTTCCATTACCACCAAAAGTAATTCAAAAGAAGAAGAACCAAACGGTTTTTGAAGTAGAAGGATTATACCCTGGATACGGAGTTACAATTGGTAACGCTTTGAGAAGAACTTTAATGTCATCTTTACAGGGAGCAGCCGTGACTGAAGTTAAAATAAAAGGAGTTCCTCACGAATTTTCAACAATTCCAGGCGTTTTAGAAGACGCAATAATGATTCTTTTGAATATAAAGAATTTGAGGTTCACAATTTTTGAAGGCGAGTCACAAAAAGTTACTCTAAAGGTAAAAGGAGATAACGAAGTAACCGGAGCAGATTTTAAATGTCCTGCACAAATTAAATTGGTAAATCCTGATTTGCATATTGCCACCATTACAGACAAAAAAACAGAATTAGAAATAGAGCTTAACATAGAAAAGGGAATTGGATATGTGCCGAAAGATCAGATGAAAACAAAAAAAGGTGAAATTGGAGCCATTGCCATAGACGCCATATACACTCCAATAAGAAATGTAAATTTCCAAGTTGAGAACATGCGCGTAGGCGACAGAACAGACTTTGACAAGTTGTCATTGGAAATTGAAACTGACGGAACAATTACACCGGAAGAAGCTTTCTTTGAAGCTTGCGATATTTTAATAAAACACTTTAATATTATTTTTGAAGGAAAAGCCGGAGACGAAAAGAAAGAAGTTGCTGCTGAAAAGGAAGAAGCAGGTGAAACTGATGTTACAAAAGTATTAGTGGAAGACTTAAAATTAACAGGCAGAACTTTGAATGCTTTGGTAAACAACGGAATAAAAACAGTTGGCGGAATAATCAAAAAATCAGAGAAGAGTTTGTCTGAGTTAGAGGGAATGGGAGACAAAGCAATGTCAGAAATAAAGAGAAAAATTAAGAAATTAGGATTAGAATTAAAAGGAGAATAAAGACATGCGAAAGCTAAACAAAAGCAGAAAATTATCAATGAAGGTTGGGCCACGCAAGATGCTTTTAAGAGTATTGGTGAATAATTTTTTAGTGCACGAAAAGATAAAAACAACTGAAGCCAAGGCAAAAGAGTTGAGAGTTATCGCCGAAAAAATGATTACAAGAGCCAAAAATGTCAATTTGGCAAACCGCAGGTTATTGGCAAGAGAATTAACTCCGGAACTGACAAAAAAAATAATTGATACTATTGCTCCAAGATATAAAGAAAGACAAGGCGGATACACAAGAATTATAAAATTAGGGCCTCGTAATTCAGATAGCGCCCGCATGGTTATAATTGAATTAGTTAAATAGAAATTACTATGCAAACTAAAAAAAATATACAAAATAACCCCCCAAGGAAAGTCGTTTCAGTTGATGCTGACAATAAATCTTTAGGTAGATTGGCTGTTGAGGTTGCTATTATACTGCGTGGAAAAAATAAAGCAGAGTATGTTCCATACAAAGATTGTGGAGACACTGTTTTAATAAAGAATATTGATAAAATGAAGTTTACCGGAAATAAATTAGAGAATAAAAACTATTTTCATTACACAGGATATTTGGGAAACTTAAAGAAGAAAACATTAAAAGAGTTTTTGATTAAAAGGGGACCAAAAGAAGTTTTAAGAACCGCTGTTATGGGAATGCTTCAAAAAAATAAATTAAGAGCAAAACAAATTAAAAGGTTAAGATTTGTATAATAACATGGCTGAGCAAAAAATAACCAAAAAAACACCAGTAGCTACACCAAAAGAAGAAAAAAAGGTTGAAGCAATAGTTATGCCGGAGATAAAAACTCCAAGCTATCTTTCTAGTCTTGCAGTTAGCCAAGATTTAACAGATGATGTTAAGGAAGACGAAATTTCCAAAGAAATTGCTAAAACAATCAAAGAGTCCGGAAAAAATCCTGACAGATATTTTGAAGCAATTGGAAGAAGAAAAACAGCTGTTGCCAGAATAAGACTTTTCACAAAAGGAGACAAAGAGTTTATTGTAAATGACGCACCATACACAAAGTATTTTCAAACAGTAGAAGACCAGGAGTCAGCTGTTGCTTCAATGAAGAAAATGAAATGCTTAGATAAGTTCAGAATAACAGTTGTTGTAAAAGGCGGGGGACACAGGGCTCAAGCAGAAGCAATAAGACACGGAACAGCCAGAGTATTAGTGGATTTCAACGCAAATTTCAGAAAGAGATTAAGAAAAGCAGGATTCTTAACAAGAGATCCAAGAATGAGAGAAAGAAAGAAATTTGGATTGAAGCGCGCAAGAAAATCCCCACAGTGGGCAAAACGTTAATTACAAAAAAAGAAAGGGCTTCTGCCCTTTCTTTTTATTTGCCATTTTTATACTATTTTGTTACTATTTAATTGGTTCGTTTACAATTAGATTTGTCAAAAAGTAAACCGCAGGATAGGAAAGGAAACCTCATATGGCAGATGGCGAGCAGAATACAAAATCGGTCTTTGAACGGGTTAAGGAGCTCATTGTTCAGCAACTAAGCGAGATTGTTCGCGATAGGGTCAAGCTAGAAGCAAAGATTGAGAAGGACCTTCTGGCAGATTCATTGGAATTGGTCGAGTTGGTTATGGCTTGCGAAGAGGAGTTTGGGATAGAGATCCCTGACGACGATGCCGACAAGCTTGTTACTGTCGGCGACGCCGTCACCTATATTGAGCAGCATCTGCCCAGGTAGTAGCAGCTTTTTGGTAATGCAGTAACCTCAACTAGTTTGAGGTTTTTTTGTTAGGTTTAGAATAGGGTATAGCTATTGACAAGTATGCTTGTTATGTGGTATAATAAATATGTGGGATAAGTAAGTATTTTGACAGCATACAACCAAGTCGTTGAATCACTCGACTTAAACAAAAACAGATTCAAAAGGAAGAGAGAAATGAAGAAAATCCGTAATCAGCGCCAGTTGGATCAAATCAAGGCCAACAAGCATCTACCGGCTTTCCCCGTCTTCAGAGGACTGGTTGTCACCAATCGAGCCGATTTGGCGGAGATCAGAAAGAGGCAGTAGGCCGACATCGAGAAGTAGGGCCACAACGGCCGCAGTTTAGGGCAGGTAGTACGTTCAATCCGTATTGCCTGCCCAGTTTTTTTGCATATTGCATATATTTTTTGAAATGATAAAATACTAGTATGTTAAAAGA
>JAPLZA010000074.1 GCA_026395275.1 Candidatus Staskawiczbacteria bacterium
GATTAGCATAAACTTTATGCCACCAACTCCAATTGTTCAAATTACAGATAATTCAGGCAAACTTTATACGGGTATTCAGATAGTTTTAAGCAATGACGGTGGCACCACAACCAGAAAAGTTTTAGTTAATAGTTATGGATTAATAAGCGTTCAATAGTTTATGAGTTTTATTTTTAAAAAAAATAAAGGGTTTACAATAATAGAGCTAATTATAGCAATCTTTCTTTTAACATTTGGAATTATTGGAATTTTTAATACTTTTTCAATTGCCAACACTCTAACCGCAGATTCAGCTGACCGTCTTACAGCCGCTTATTTGGCGCAGGAAGGCATAGAAATAGTTAGAAACATAAGAGACACAAATTGGCTAAATATGGACAATACTGTTTCCGGAAGTTATTCTACACCGTATTCTTGGGTTGATGGGCTCACAAGTAACGGCCTCAATAATGGCGTTCCTTGCACCGGAGGATGTGAAGCAGATTATACTTCTACGATAATGTCTTCTTCTAACAATGGAGCAGATTATTTATATATAAATAACACAAACGGTCTTTACACTTATAACCAAAATGGTGCCACGAAGTCAAAATTTGTAAGGAAAATTTTTATAACTACAGTTACAGATTCTGACACCGACAGTAATCATATAATAAAAGTTGCTGTACAGGTTTCTTGGGATAAAAAAATAACTGTTTTAAATTCTTCTGTTCTTCCTGCGAGTGCTTGCGCCACAACCGGGGGAGTGTCTAATTGTATTACGGCTGTAGAGGTTTTGTATAATTGGTATAATTTCCACTAAAATAAAATATTTAATTAAATATTAATGAAATTTTCTAAGGGTTTTACAATTATAGAGATGGTTGTGGTAATGGCTATATTTATTTTCGTCATAACGGCTGTTTTTGGTATATTTTTGTCTGTTGTGCAAAGTCAAAGGAGAGTTTTGTCTGAGCAACAGCTTTTGTCCCAGATAAGCTATGCACAAGAGTATATGTCAAAAGCTTTAAGAATGGCGACTGTAGACGCTTCGGGGAATTGTTTGGGCACAGGCAACGCAGGATATATTTATTTACTCACAGATTATGATTCAAGCGCTTCTGTGTTTAAGGGTGTAAAATTTTTTAATCAGACAGACAACGCTTGCGAGAAATTTTTTGTAGATAATGCTGTTTATGGGCAGACAAGCACTCCGCTGGTTTTAAAACAATTAAAAAATAATGCGGATGTTTCAACTGCCATTGCGCTTACATCATCTGCTTTGCAAATAAATTCTGTAAGATTTTCTGTAAACGGGTCAAGCGGTTCAACTTTTGCTGCCAGTGGTTGCCCCAGTCCTAACACCACTCAATGCGGCTGCCCTAACACCCTCCAATGTGGAGCTTGCTATTGCGATGCTGTCCAGCCTAGGGTAACAATATCCATGAACGTTGCAATTTCAGGTGAAAGTGTCGGTAGTTGCGTTGCTGGAGCTTGTTCTGCGGGACAGAGTTGCGTGTCGGGTGTGTGTGCGCCCAATAGAATATTCCAAATAACGGTTTCGCAAAGAAACCTTAATGTAAACAATGGCCAAAGATAAAGAAAAAGGAGTTTCATTAATTATCACATTTTTTATAATGATAATTATTTTATCTGTGGTTTTATCATTAAGCATAATTTTATACAGTGAAATAAAAGTTTTAAGAAACATGGGAAATTCTGTGGTAAGTTTTTATGCTGCTGACAGCGGTATTGAAAAAGTTTTATATTATGACAGGCAGGTAATAGAATCTGCTACCGTAGCAAGCCTAATAGCTCCAACAAGGGGGTTGTGTTCTGTATTTGATTTATCAGCAAACCCTTCATACTGCCAAACAGGAACTGGCAGTGTCAATTGCAACAATCAGTCAAATCCCGTCAATGTCGATTGTGGAATTAATACTTGCACTAACTGTAGTATTTCTTTCAGTGCTACATTAGATGATAATGGCACCCCATTGGATACTTCTGATGACAAAACATATACTGTTACAGCTTCTGTAAATTCAGGTTATTATTTAGATATTATGGCTACAGGAAAGTTTAACGGCATTGTGAGGGAGGCAGAAGCCTATACTCTCTCAAAATATTAAACAGTTGTTTAAAGCATATTTTTATAGTAGAAATAATACGATATGGATAAAAAAGAAGCCAAACAAAGAATAGAAAAACTAAGAGAAACCATTAATCATCACAGGTATCTCTATCATGTTTTAGATAAGCAGGAAATTTCTGATTCTGCTTTAGATTCCTTGAAAAAGGAGCTTTTTGATTTAGAACAACAATTTCCAGACTTAATAACCGCTGATTCGCCAACGCAAAGAGTTGGAGGCAAGCCCTTAAAAGAATTTAAAAAAATAAAACATTTGCAAAGAATGCTTTCTTTTAACGACGCTTTCTCAAAAGCAGACATGCAAGATTGGTACGAAAGATTTGTAAAGTTAGTGCCCGAAAATCAGAAAAATAGCATAGACTATTATGCAGAATTAAAAATTGACGGCCTGGCAATTGAATTAATTTATAAAGACGGATTTTTGCAAACAGGCTCTACAAGAGGGGATGGAAACGTAGGAGAAGACATAACTCAAAACTTAAAAACAGTTGAGGCAATTCCATTAAAAATAGACTTTAAGGGCGATTTAATTGTCCGCGGAGAAGTTTTTATTTCTAAAAAAGAATTTGAAAGAATAAATAAAGAGCAGAAAGAAAAAGGTTTGCCCGTTTATGCAAACCCAAGAAATATTGCAGCTGGTTCTGTAAGGCAGTTGGACCCTAAAGTTGCGTCATCTAGAAAACTTGATTCTTATGCCTACGAATTATTAACCGACATGGGCCAAAAAAATCACGAAGACAAGCACAAAATATTAAAAGATTTAGGTTTTAAAACAAATAAAAATAATAAATACTGTAAAAACTTAGAGGAGGTTTTAGAGTTTAGAGAGCGTTGGATAAAAGAAAGGGAAAAATTAGATTATGAAATTGATGGAGTTGTTGTTTTGGTAAATAACAATGAAATTTTTGAAAAATTGGGAGTTGTAGGTAAGGCTCCGCGTGGAGGAATTGCTTATAAATTTCCGCAGGCAGAGGCAACCACAAAAGTTTTAGATATTACAGTTCAAGTTGGCAGGACAGGGGCAATGACTCCAGTGGCAATTTTAGAGCCGGTTCAAGTGACAGGAATTACAATAACTCGCGCTACCTTGCACAACGAAGATGAAATTGAGAGGTTGGGCTTGAAAATTGGAGATACGGTTATAGTTGGTAGGGCGGGAGATGTAATCCCCGACATTATGAAAGTTTTGCCGGAATTAAGAACCGGTAAGGAAAAGAATTTTAAAATGCCCGAAAAATGCCCTTCTTGTCAAACAAAGTTAATAAAATCAGAGGGTGAAGTTTTGTTGCGATGCCCAAATAAAAATTGTTTTGCTCAAAAGAGGAGAGGTTTTTATCATTTTGTTTCACGTACAGCATTTAATATGGATGGCTTGGGGCCAAAAATTATTGATAGATTGTTAGATGAAGGATTGGTGCAAGACCCAAGCGATTTGTTTGATTTGAAAGAAGGAGACGTTAAAAATTTAGAAAGGTTTGCAGAAAAATCTGCAGAAAATTTAATAAAATCTATTCAAGAAAAAAAAGAAATTACTTTGGCAAAATTTATTTATGCTTTGGGAATTAGAAACATTGGTGAAGAAACATCAATTGATTTGGCAAAACGCTTTGGTTCTATAGATAAAATAAAAAAGGCCAAGCTTGAAGATTTTGATTCAATTTTAGATGTTGGGCCAGTTGTTGCAAAATCGGTTTATGAGTGGTTTGGCGACAAGGAAAACATAAAGTTTGTAGAAAGATTAGAAAAAAAAGTTAAAATTCAAAATTTAAAAATTAAAAATCAAAAGCTAGGCGGAATGAGTTTTGTTTTAACCGGAACCTTAGAAACAATGAGCCGAGATGAGGCAAAAGCAAAAATAAGGGAGCTTGGCGGGGATATTTCAGAATCTGTATCTTCAAAAACAAGTTATGTTGTGGTGGGTTTAGAACCTGGTAGTAAGGCAGAGAAAGCTAAGAAGATCAGCGTGAAAATTTTAGACGAAAAACAATTTTTATATTTAATTAAATAATGAGCGTTTTTACTAGTTATTTAAGAAAATTAGATTGGGGGATAGTAATACCGGCGGTCTTGCTGGTTTGTTTTGGTTTAGCTGGAATTTACAGCACCTGTGTTGCTAAAAACAATTTTGGCAACCTTGAAAAGCAGATTATTTTTTTTTTTTTTTTTTTTTTAGTTATGTTGTTGATAAGCTTTTTTTACTACAGAATTCTAAGAAATAATTCTTACTTAATTTTAATTTTATATGCTATTTGTTTATTGCTTTTAGCCGGGCTCCATTTTTTTGCTCCCATGAGAAGGGGTACCAGGGGGTGGTATAAGGTTGGGCTTTTGAGTTTAGACCCAATTGAGCCCACAAAACTTGTTTTGGTGGTTTTGCTGGCCAAATACTTTTCTATGAGGCACGTGGAAATGTATAAATTTAAGCA
>JAPLZA010000049.1 GCA_026395275.1 Candidatus Staskawiczbacteria bacterium
ATCAGTCCGGCTACAAACAAAAATAAAGGAATTGTGTAAAAAGCTTTTCCAATTAAAAAGGCGCAAATTTTTGCGAACATTTCGCCTGCATAACCGGCTTTAGCAAAAACAGGAAAAGACAAAATAACAATTACGGCAACCAAAAACAGTAAAATTGCCTTTATCCATCTTTTTGTCCACGATGTTAAAAGCGAATCTTTTGGATTATCTTTCGCGTTTTTACCCTTGCCGTTTTTAGTTTTTATTTTTTCTTCTTTTTCTCTTTTAGCCATGATAAATTGAATTATTCCATTATATCACTATAGTATATCTGTTCAAGCTCATTTTTACACAACTAAAAACCGCCTTGAGATAAAGCGGTTTTTAGTTTTTATTCTTTTAGCATAGGCATCCTGGCAAATAGCATTTTGCGACACGCAAAATGCTACCATTTGGCAGGACTATTTTTTTGGCTTTGGAATAAATCCTGTTCCAACCGGAATAAGTTTACCGATAATAACGTTTTCTTTTAATCCGCGCAGTTTGTCTTCTTTACCTTCAAGGCAAGCTTTGATTAAAACTCTTGAAGTTTGCTGGAAGGAAGCTGCTGACAAGAATGATTCTGAGTTTAAAGCAACTTCGGAAATTCCAAGCAATATTTGAGTTCCTGTTGGTACGGCTTTCTTTTCTGATTTCAATTTTCCAACCTCTTCATCAAAAATTACTCTTTCAACAACTTCGCCTTTTATCCATTCTGAATCGCCCTCATCTTTAACTCTTATTCTAGAGAACATTTTTTGGATAATTGTTTCAATGTGTTTATCGTTGATATCAACTCCCTGAGAAGAATAAATTCTTTGAACTTCCTGCAAAATATATCTTTGAGTTGCCTCAACTCCGGCAGACTTGTAAAGTTTCTTTAAATCCAAGCTTCCGTCGCACAAAGGCTGATTTTCTTTAACCTCTTGGCCCTTCTCAACCAACATTGCAATTCTTCCAGGAATTTTGTATTCCATTACATCTTTCTTAGAACCCGACTTCTTTGAAGGAGCAATTTTTACAATTCTGTTTTCTTCATCAATCGCAATAACCTTTCCTTCAGTTAAAGACATGATAGCTTCTCCTTTTGGAGCCCTGCACTCAAAAATTTCTTCAATTCTAGGCAAACCTTGCGTAATGTCTCCTGCTCCCACAATACCTCCTAAGTGGTGAGTTCTAAGCGTTAACTGGGTACCAGGTTCTCCAATTGCCTGAGCGGCAACAATACCAACTGCTTCTCCCATTTTAATCAAAGCGTTCTTACCCATATCCCAGCCATAACACTTCTGACAAACTCCCTGGGCAGCTTTGCAAGTTAACGGGGAGGCAAGTAAAACTCTTTCAATTCCTGTTTCCTCTGCAATTGCTTTAGCGGCATGCCAATTAATTATTTCGTTCTTTTTAACAAAGGTTAATTTTCCGTGCTCGACATTTTCCAAAGCGGTTCTTCCAACTATTTTGAAAACGAAATCTTGTTCAATTAAATCGGCGTCTTTTTTATAAACCATTAAACCTGCTTTATCTCCGCAATCATCTTCTGTGACAATAACGTCGTGAGCCACGTCAACTAATCTTCTTGTTAAATATCCGGCAGAAGAAGTTCTTAAAGCAGTATCAGCTGTACCTTTTCTGGCTCCGTGAGTTGAAATAAAATATTCCAACACATTAAAACCTTCTGTAAAAGATGACTTAACAGGTAATTCAATAATATCTCCGGAAGGGTTGTTCACCAAACCTTTCATACCTGCCATCTGAACCGGCTGAGCCCAAGTTGCCCTGGCTCCGGCTGTAATAATAGACATAACCGGCCCTTCTATTGGTAAAGTTGTTTTCAATAAGGCTTCCAATTTTGTTTTGACAGTCTGCCAAATTAAAATTTTCTGTGAAGTTTTTTCTTCTGCAGATAAAAGTCCTTTCTCAAAATGGTTATCAATTTTTCTTACCTCTTCTTCAGCGGCATCAATAAGACCTTTTTTCTCTTTAGGAACAATCAAATCATCCATTCCCCAGCTTACACCAGACAATGTACAATATTCAAATCCCAAAGTTTTTATCTTGTCGATGGTGACCACTGCGTCTTCGTTAGGATATTTTTCAATAATTTCTCTAACAATACCTTTCAACTGTTTGTTATCAACCAGCCTGTTTATATATGGATAATCATTTGGAAAAACAGCGTTCAAAATTAATCTGCCAACTGTTGTTTCCAGCAATTCCATTTTTGGATTACCTTTTTCGTCTAACGCTGGTTTTGGATGAGGAACTTTTATTAAATCATTTTGTCCCAAGTATCCATATTCAAAAGCTGTTGTGGCTTCTGAAGGACTTGAATATACTTTTATGTTCTTTGGATCTTTAATATCCTGTTTAACACTTAGTCTTGTCAAAAAGAAACAACCCAAAGCAATGTCGCGGAATGGCCCCATAATTGGCATTCCGGTTGCCGGCCTTAAAAGATTTAAGGTTGAAAGCATTATTTCTCTGGCTTCTTACTGAGCTTCATCTGAAAGTGGCAAATAAACAGCCATCTGGTCTCCATCGAAGTCAGCATTGAAAGCTTCACAAACTAGTGGGTGAAGTTTTATTGTTTCTCCTTCTGTCAAAATTGGCCTAAATGCCTGAATTCCAAGTCTGTGCAAAGTTGGAGCTCTGTTTAACAAAACCAATTTATCTTTAATAATTTCTTCCAAAATTGCCCAAACTTCCGGAGTTTTTTCTTCAATTAGTCTGGCGGCTCCCCTAATGTTAAATGCCAGTTCTTTGTCTAAAATTCTTTTGATTACAAATGGTTTGAAAATTTCCAAAGCCAATGTTTTTGGCAAACCGCATTGTGAAAACTTCAACTCCGGACCAACTGCAATAACGGATCTGCCAGAATAGTCAACACGTTTTCCAAGAAGGTTTTGTCTGAACCTTCCTTGTTTTCCGGCCAACATTGCAGCCAAAGATTTTAGCAACCTCTTGCCTCCTGTTGTGGCAGTTGTTGTAACTCCTTTTCTCATTTCGTTATCAATCAAAGCATCAACAGCTTCCTGCAACATTCTTTTTTCGTTTCTGACAATTACCGGCGGGGCTTTTATTTCCTGCAAATATTTTAACCTGTTATTTCTGTTAATAACCCTTCTGTATAAATCATTCAAATCAGATGAGGCATATCTTCCTCCGTCTAACTGAACCATTGGTCTTAAGTCTGGAGGCAAAACAGGCAAAACATCCAGAAACATCCATTCTGGCCTTATGTTAGCGCGTAACATTCCCTGGAAAAGTTTTAATCTTCTTAAAACTTTCTTTTTCATTGCCGGTGGAGCGTTTTTAGCTTCTTCTGCAATTATGTCGGTCTCTTTTTTCAAATCAATTTTTTCAAATATTCCTTTTACAACTTCGGCTCCCGTGCCTGCCTCAAAAACTTCTCCATATTTCATGGAAATAGTATGATATACAACCTCAGAAAGAATTCTCATTGGTTTAATATCTAAAAGCTCTTCTTTGGCTTTTTCTCTGGCCTGCTTTAATTCGTTTTTGGCGGCTTCTGTTTTTTCTTTCTTTACTTTAGATTTATATTCTGATTCAATTGCATCCATTATTCCGTCTCTTGCCTGTTCGTTAACTTTGGTTATTATATATGAAGAAAAATAAATAACTTTTTCTAATTGCTGAGAGCTTTTGTTCAAAACTAAACCCATTCTTGAAGGAACTCCTCTTAAAAACCAAATATGCGAAACCGGGGCATACAACTTAATGTGTCCCATCCTTTCTCTTCTTACAGAAGATTTTGTGACTTCAACTCCGCACCTGTCGCAGACAACTCCCTTGTAACGGATTCTTTTATATTTTCCGCAAGCGCACTCGTAATCTTTCTCAGGCCCGAAAATTCTTTCATCAAAAAGCCCGTCCTTTTCAGGCTTTTGAGTTCTGTAGTTAATGGTTTCTGGCTTAATTACCTCGCCATGAGACCAGGACATTATGTCCTCGGGCGAAGCAATTTTAATTCTTATTGATTCTAGGTCTAATACTCGCATGGGTTTAAGTTTAAATTATTAGTAATATTTTTTTAATTTACCTTCTGTTATCTGTTCTGTCCTCTCTGGTGTCTTCTCTTAATTCTCTCGGCCTTTCTTTAACTTCAACTGCCATGCCAAGCGATTTTAACTCGGCAACAAGTAAATTAAATGATGCTGGAATGTTTGGATTCCTAATCGGCTCGCCTTTTAGAATTGATTCGTAAGCTGCAGCTCTTCCTTGCACGTCGTCAGATTTGATGGTTAACATTTCCTGCAAGGTGTGGGCAACTCCATAACCTTCCAATGCCCAGACTTCCATTTCTCCAAATCTCTGGCCTCCAAATTGAGCTTTTCCTCCCAATGGTTGCTGAGTAATCAAAGAATAAGGACCAATTGACCTGGCGTGAACTTTATCATCAACCATGTGAATTAATTTCATCACATACATATATCCTACTGTAATTGGTTTTGGAAATGGCTGACCTGTCCTGCCGTCATAAAGAGTAACTTGACCTGATTCCGGTAAACCTGCTTCTTTTAATTCTGCTTTTACGTCTGCTTGTGTGGCTCCAATCAATGCTGGAGAAATAGCAATATAATTTAATTTGTGAGCTGCCCAGCCAAGGTGAGTTTCCAAAATTTGTCCCAAATTCATACGAGATGGCACAGACAATGGAGAAATGCATAAATCAATTGGGGTTCCGTCAGCCAAAAATGGCATTTCGTGTTCAGCTAAAATCCTGGAAACAACTCCTTTATTTCCGTGGCGTCCTACCAATTTGTCTCCAACTTTTGCTTTTCTGGTTTCTGCAATTTCAACTCTAATTCTCTTTATAACTCCTGGCTCTAATTTGTGTCCCAAGTCTCTTGAGAATATTTTTACATTTACAACTTTTCCTTTCTTTCCGTGCTCCATTCTTAAAGAAGAGTCTTTGACATCTTTGGCTTTTTCTCCAAAAATTGCTCTTAACAATCTTTCTTCAGGAGTTAATTCTGCTTCTCCTTTTGGCGAAATTTTTCCAACCAAAATGTCATTAGGGCCAACTTCGGCTCCAACTCTTACAATTCCTTCTTCATCTAAGTCTTTTAATTTTTCTTCTCCAACATTTGGAATATCTGAAGTTGTAACTTCGGGCCCAAGTTTTGTTTCACGCACATCACAAGTAAAATCTTCGATGTGAATTGATGTAAATTCATCTTCTTTTGCCAATTTTTCTGAAATTGTAATCGAGTCTTCAAATCCGCCTCCTCTTAATGGCAAGAAACAAACTAAAACATTTCTTCCCAAGGCCAACCTGCCCTGAGAAATTGCAGCGCCGTCGGCCAGCACATCCCCTTTTTTAATTTCTTCTCCTTTTGTAACTATCGGCTTTTGGTGGAAACATGAATATTGGTTTGTTCTGACGAATGTTTGCAACTCATAATCAACTTCTTGTTTTTTCCCTTTAATATCATACTGAACTTTAATGTGTTGAGCAT
>JAPLZA010000067.1 GCA_026395275.1 Candidatus Staskawiczbacteria bacterium
CAGGCTTTTTATTAAAATTTTTATGCTTTTACTAATTCATATTCACCATCGTGATAAACCAACCTGAAATGATATCCCATTCTATTTTGAAATTCGGCATGACCTTTATTATAAGCCTCGTCAAAAAAAACTTTAGCTTCTTCCATGTTTAATTGTCGCGATAAATAGTACATCCCTTCGCTTACACTGTCGTCGTGGTTTACTGTGCGATTAAAAATTATTGATTTTTCTGTTGCCATATCTTTATTTAATTAATTTCTATTATTTTATTCCTAGATGTATATCCGGAAACTATTCTAATATTAGAAGAACCGGTTTTGAAATATACTGCCAAGGCGTTTCTGATTGCTTCGTTGGCTTTACCCTTAATTGGTGGCTCTTTTACTGAAACCACATAATTCAAATCATCAATTTTTTCAACTTTTTCTTCTCTGGAACCTGGTTTTGCTTTTACGTTTATTTTCATATAACAACAGCCTCCCCTTCTCCAATTAAATCTATTTCTTTACCCTGAACTAAAATTGCCTGTTCGTCTGTTATAATTTTTAAATTTTTGGCTCTTTTTCTAGAATTAGGCATTTTTTGTTTAATTATTGCTTCATATTCTGGCCCATAGTGAACAAAAATATCAAATGGCACAAGATTTAATCCTTTAAAATTTTTAAGCCCAACCTCATTTCTGTTTATTCCCATCGCTTCTCCTCGCCAAACTGATGTAATAATCGTTTTTCCGCCAACCATACTACCCGCAGATACACCAATATATACTTTCCCCTGTTTTAGTAATTTTTTAATGACTCTTTCAAAATTGCAAGCTCTCATTGCTTTTAACAAATAAAAAGTGTTCCCGCCTTCCACAAAAATAATGTCTTTGAATTCTAGTAATTTCAGCACCTGATCTTCTGTTTTCCCTTCAATATCAATTTCCTCAACCTCAAAGCGCAATTCCTCTTTCATAATATCCCAATCTCTTTGCACATAATCTATATTTTCCTGAGGTTTAGCAGCAGTAGTTATAAAACCAACCGTTACATCATAAAGCGGCTTCTGTAATAATTTTTTTAAATCATTTTTAATTGACGGCATGCCAGAAGAAGTCAAAAGCAAGGTTTTTATCTGATTTTCCTTCTTTGTTTTTTCAATGCGTTTTGCAATATAACTCAAAATCAATAAAAAAATTACTATTCCCGCCATCTGCAAATAAATAATGACCGACGAACTGGAAAGTGCGTTATTCATGAATCTTTCTTTTATGGCTACAACTGCAAGCCGGACAGTCATAACCGCACTCGCAACATCTAAAACATATGTGTGGCCTGCATTCACATTTATCTTTCTGACTCATTTCTTTGCGACATTTTTTGCATCTTACAGTAATTTTTGGCTGAGCCGCTAATTTGACTTTGGGCTTTTCGCTTTGAACTGAATCCCTATTATTTTTATAAATTCCTCCGTGACCAGGTATTATCCAATCAGCTAATTTCAAAACCATCATTCTACTTTCTTTTAATTTTTCTGGATTTGAAGCAAAAGCATCGTCGTGAGGATTTAGTGGATAATTTTCTTTCCAAAAAACATCTCCGCAAATTGCAACCATTCCATCTTTTGTTTTTACAATAAGAGTAATGCCCGTATAGTCATGCCCTGGCGTGTGCAAAACTCGTGTATTTAAAGTAAAATTTTCTTGCCATGTCTCAACTGAATTTTTGTCCCACAAACCGAAATACTCTAAAGTTTTGGCATTAGGAAACATCCCAATATTTCTATAATGGTCTAAGTGAGAATGCGTTATACAAACAACATTAACATCATCAACCGTAAGGTTTTCTTCCGCTAATGCGTCAATTAACAGTTGCTGGCTTTCTAAAACACCCGGATCAACAACTATAATTAAATCCCCATCTTTCACTAATGTAACAGTTGATTGAGTTTTTTCCTCGCCTATTTTTACCACAGAGTCGGCATTTGTGTAACCTTCAATTAAAATTTTAACTTCGGCTGTCATATTATTTTACTTAATATTATTCTTCGAATATATTTTAATCTCAATTTTCGCCTTATCTTCCTGCTCTCCATCGTCTGCAATATCATAAGTTATATTTATATAAATGAAAGCGTTATTTTTCTCCTGGTCTAATCTTACATCTACCCCAGAAATTTCTATTTCAGACTCTTCTTTGAATATTCTTCTCTCCTCAATTTTACCCTGCAAAACTGAAATAAATTTCTGTTCTGAAAAACCTTTTAACAACAAAGAAAGATTTTTAAGTAAATCCTCATTTATTCTGGCTTTTTTTGCAATTTTCTGCAACCCTCGGCCAGAAACAATATGCTTTTCAATATAATCTATCGCGCCATCGAGGTATCCATATTTATCTATAATTTGCATATAGATTTAGATATTAACCCCCTATCCTCTTAATTATACCTATTTTACAAAAATTTCAACGAAAAACCGCTTTCAAGCGGTTTATCCTTTTTTACCTTTATTTTTATTCCTCACATTGGAATGCTCCAATCTTGATGCGTTTTGCTGAAATCTATTAATAGCACTATTTTGCGGAGTTTTAAAAGTCCGCTGTTCTTGCTGAAATTTCTTATCATTTTTTGGATAATATCCTTTCATGACGTTTATTTTATATTAATTTAATAGGAATATTGAAAAATTTAAAATACCAGCGAAAGAAATCCATAACATATAAGGCAACAATAACCATGCGGCGGTTTTAGAAACCCTATAAAAGTTTATTACTGTAAAAGCTACCGCCAACCAAAGCATTAGCAACTCAAAAAATGCCAATCCGGGAAAATTCATCCCAAAAAATATAACCGACCACGCAACATTAAAAAATAATTGAGTTGCAAAAATTAAAATTATATTTATTCTTCTCCAACTGCCGGAATAAAATTTTTTTGACAAAGGATTCCACATCTTTATCTTTTTTGAGCTAATGTCATTCTTCGGTTCCCAATTTTTAGACCATACTAAATACAAAGATATTCCCATTAATACAAACAATATTGTCCATACCGGACCAAAAATCCAACTGGGAGGATTAAAAAAGGGTTTACTAAGCGTCTTGTACCAAGAATCTATTTGTGGAGTTGTATAAATTGCACCAATAACTCCGGCTAATTCACAAATTATTATACTAATTATTAGTTTTAATAAATTGTTGTATTTCATTTGTATTTTAGTTTTATTTTATTTTTATTTCAGTTTGAACTCCGCCTGTAATATTTTGAACATTAGATGTAGAGCCCACCACATATCTATAAAATACGAAACTAATTAAAATTACCGCAATAATAATAGCAATTATTGTTATTATAATTTCTTTATCTATTTTTGAAAATATTGTCATCTTATATTAGTTTATTAGTGGGCCCGGAAGGATTCGAACCTTCGACCTCTGTCTTATCAGGACAGCGTTCTACCACTGAACTACGAGCCCAAATTATTAGATTATAATATCAAAAAAATAGGTTTATTGCAACAAGAAAATACGAAAAAAAGAAGGCTACACGAGAAGGTGTGTAGCCATGACGAAAATATTTGCAACAATGCAGAAGAGGACTGAAACAGGAAAATTGAATTGGAAATGAACTTAATCGGGAGAGTTGGCAGGTGAGCATGCCTTAGG
>JAPLZA010000078.1:0-4041 GCA_026395275.1 Candidatus Staskawiczbacteria bacterium
GCCTTTTTATTCTTTCATCTAAATTTTCGGTTTGTCCAATATAATATCTCGAATCCTTTAAACTCTTTAAGATATAAACATAATACATAAATGTGTCCTATCCCGCCACAGCGGGACCCCGCTTCGGCGGGGCCATTAACGCGATCCCGCAAAAGTGTTTTCAATATATCATTTTTATTGCTTATTTTCAACCGTTTGGCCGTTAGAATCCAAATAAAAATGTTTTTCTTGAAAGTCTAATTTTTTGGTTATTTTATCAATTACAACCTGAACTCCTAATCCATTACGCACGTTTTCATTAAAATATTGATCAAAAATAAAGTTTCCCAAGGAATAATAAATTCTTTTATTATTATAAACTTCCATGGGCTCAACTACGTGCTGATGACTGCCAATAACCAAATCAGCGCCTGCGTCTATAAAACTATGTGCTGTATTTTTTAAATTATCACTTGGCGCCAAACTATATTCAGTCCCCCAGTGGCTAAAAACTATTATAATATCGTTCTCGCCCTGAGCCCGCCGAAGGGTTGCCTTCTGAATTTCATCCATAGTAGACTTTTGTTCTGTGCCTTCGGGTAAATTTGAAAATTCATTATAACTTACAAAAGTTATTTTAATTCCTCCTATCTCTGTTGAAATACTTTTTGACCCATTTGGCGCCCCAAAATATTTCACTTTGGCATCATTTAAATACTTTTCTGTGGAATAAGCTCCGTTTTGTCCGAAATTTAATATGTGGTTATTTCCCAAATTAACAATCCTTATATTTTCAGAAAATAGCGTTTTTGCCAAACTTGGGTCAAAAGTAAAAAAATAATTATCTGTGCTTCCCGGGACAGTACCAGAACTTACAGATTTATTGTCGGTAATTGGACCCTCTAAATTAGCAACCACTATGTCGTTAGCTAAAAGTGTTGATGATATTTTATCGAAAATAAAATCATTACCATTATTTTCTTTTGCGTAATATCTTATTCCCCTATCAAACATTAAATCTCCAACAAATAGTAATTGTATATATTTTTTTTCACTAATATTTAAACTTTTGTTATCAGTGACTTTTTGAATTGCAGATTGAGACTTGTGAAAAAACAAAAATAAATAGCAAACAGTTGCTGTGAGAACAGCAACTGTTAAAAATATTAATATTATTTTGGTATTTATTTTCATTTACCGCGCGCTACTTACAAACTGTCTGAGCAGAAGCGCATTGTACTGAACCTAATGCATTGTTTATTCCTACGCACATATAAGTTCCATCAGACAATTTTGTTGAGACGCAAACGTTCTTAGCAGAAGAGAAACATGCTGGTTTTCCGGCACCCTGACTTATTATATCGTTATTAAGACCAACCAACTCCTTGCCAGAACCTTTAAGATACCCATTCAACAAGCCTTTTATACAAAACGATTGATAGCTCTTGCTTGAAGAAAACAGTGTTTGCGCATATTTACCTATTTGACTCAAGTCTGAAGTTATTTGCTGATTCTTTATTAGCGGAGCAATAAAGTCTTCTATTTTTTGACTTTTTGGTTTTGACACAGAAATGGGCTTGTCAAAATTAGAATTGGTCCCATTAGATTTTATTTCTATGGTGGTTTTAGCTCCCCCCGCCATTTTGCTAAGGTCAACTATTTTATCAAGATTATACTGATAAAGCATATAATCTTTCTTGCCAATCCACATTTCTATATTTGTATCTCCTAAAACATCTATATAGGCACCCATGACAGCTTGTATTAAGGATGTATCGGTGTTTGCGTTTTGCGCGGCGCTTAAAGCAATTATTTTGTTTACCAAATCTTTTACGCTGGCTATTTTTATCACAGCAGCATAATGGTATGCATCTTGTCCGCCTATAGTTTGGTCTTCTAATTGCTTAGTTACAGAGAAAATATTTTCAGCGAGAATCAAATTTTTAATTTGAGTGCTAAGCGTTGAAGCTTGCTTTGTATCTACTGAAATTCCCGGCGGAATTACTCCTGCTTGGGAAAGCAATCCTGCAGAACTTTGATCAAAAGCAAACCAGTTTCCTTTAAGCTTAGAAATGTCTATACCCATGTAATGAGAAAATTCATCTGGTAAAACAATGTTGGTAAATTTTATGTAAACTACGCCATCTACAACAACCGCGGTTGCGCTACACGAAATATATGGCGACGAATTACCAGGCACGGTTAAATTTATTGTAAAATTTCCATCTGATTTTAAGTTGTTGGCGTCTATTAAATCAACCTCGCTGTTTGTATCAAGTGTTAATTTGCCCTGGGATTTATTATTTTTATTATCTACGGCACTGATTTCCAATTTAGCTGCAGTATGAGAAGATTTCAGGTCTGTCATATTCTTTATCATGTTGCTTATAACTGTTTCCGGTTTTGGTCTGAAGGGATTCCATGGAACATTTATATATTTTCCAACAGCAAATACAACACCACCAAGCACAATAATAATAACTGCAACCATCAAAAGCTTTAGTCCAAGGTGAGACCCTGTTTTTGTTTTTGACATATTGTCCTGCGGTTTCTGCGTTTGAATTGGAAATTGTGGCTTGACTTGAACTTGAGGTTGGGCTTTAACCGCCTGAACCTGCGGTTTTGCTTCAATTTTGGGCTGGATAATAACCTGTGGCTGGGCTGGTTGTGCCGGCTGGTTTAAAGAAGTGAATGCTTCACTGACCTCAGCTGTAGTCCAACCGTTTTTTAATAATAAATTACGGGTCTGATCATCTGCCTGACCAGCCTCTCTGGCTTTTTTTATATAATCTATTAATTGTTGTTCTGCCATATTTTTGAAAGTTATTTTAATTAATTTATTATACCACAATGTCAATAATGCAACCTGTGGATAAAAAAAATCGCTAACATGAGTTAGCGACATGGCTGTTTTCAGTATTTTTTGCAGGAACAATTCTTAGCGGCGCAACTTCCGTTTTTAACCGGAACTTCGCGGCCTTGGCCAGGACAATGGAATTTATCTTGGTTAAGTTTTATCTTGCTAATATACGGACATCTTTTGGTTTTAAGTGGCATACGGTTTTCTCCTTTTTGATGTTAGCGACCAAGAAACTCATTTACTCTGGTGCCTTGTGGCGCCAAAGTAACCATAACAAAAGTAACTGGTTCGGGTATATGTCTATCAACGTTGGAATTAAGAAAAGTTCTTAGCTCTCCCCTTCCTGATTCTGGAAAACTCACAGAAAAAATAACCAGGTGAGGCTTAAATCCTCCCCTAATTTTTTCTATGGCGTCACCAATGTTTTTCAGTTTAACGACAACACTGCGAGCGCTCCTTGCATAACTCTTCGCAAGCTGCTCCCTGTAATGCTTTGTAAGTCTTTGTCTGGTGCTGTTATCTCTGTCTATTATAATCACCCTGAAATCTTTTTGTTTCCAGGGCATTTTTGGCCTAGGAATCATATTGCTCCTTTCTTTTTGTAAATGATGCTGATATCACTTTACACTTAAATTTATTATCTGTCAATACAAACTAAAAACCGGCTTACACCGATTTTTGTCGCACAATAAACTTAACCACATTCTCCTCGACCGCTTATTCTAAATTTTTTTCTAATTCTATATAATCATCAGGACCCTCTTCTTTCAAAACCTTTCCTGTTTCTTTAAAACCGTTTTTCTTATACAATTTTCTGGCAAACATATTGTTAACCGATGTATACAGTTTTACTTTTTTAGTCCCCCACGTTTCTTGAGTTTTTTCTATCCCCTTTTCCAAAAGCTCCATACTTGGTTTTCCTCTAGCTTTTGCTGCCATCATAAGGGTGCCGATACAAGCCGTAGGGATGCCATTTTCGTCTGGAAATTTTCTGCAAGATATCCAACCAACGCAGTGCTCATCCATTTCAGCTACAATACAAACATCTTCTTTTTTCTCTATCTTTTGTAGATTAGATTTTAGTTTAGGAAGCCATTGCACTCTGTTAGTTTTTTCTTTTCGCGAAATTGGCGCGCCCTCGTCAACAATTGAATTTATAACTTCAACCATGTCATCACAATCTTCTAATCTAAGATCCCTAA
>JAPLZA010000078.1:4049-12213 GCA_026395275.1 Candidatus Staskawiczbacteria bacterium
GGCGATCTTTCTTGTGGTTCATCTAGTTGTCTTGGTATTTCCGGCATTATTCTTTGTGGGTTATGTTTATTATTGCCAGCTCTAATGGTAGCTGGGAAACAGCAGAATATTTTATTTTGTTTTCTGCGTCTATAAAAAACTCTGTCATATTTTGTAGGTCTTTTTGAGTTAAATTTACGGTTTGAGATTTCATTTTTTCTATTTCAGCATTAGAAAGCCCGGAATTTTCTAAATTTAAAAAGTTTGGGTCTATTTTTAAAAGTAACTCCTGCCTTAAGTAAAAAATCAATGTTTTAGTAAATTCTTGCAAATCAACTCCATTATCTATTATAGAATTTAAAAACATAATTGCGTCCTTTGTATTTTTGGCAACAAGCAAATCCATAAATTTAGAAATCTCTCCAACTTCAACAATCCCCAATAATTCTTTTATGTCTTCTGTTTTTATAGAGCCGGTTTTACCGGAAAAACTCAAACACTCATCCAATAAAGACTCTGCATCACGGAAAGATCCACGCGAATTCAACGCTATTAAAGACAACGCAGAATCATCAAACTTCACGTTTTCTTTTTTAGATATAAATTCCAATTTTTTAATAATTTCAGGCACGTGCAGGCGTTTGAAATCAAATTTCTGGCATCTTGATAAAATTGTCGGTAAAACCTTGTGAAGTTCTGTTGTAGCTAAAATAAAAATTGCGTGAGCCGGGGGTTCTTCAAGAGTCTTCAGTAATGCATTAAAGGCAGACTTGCTAAGCTGATGGCATTCGTCAATTATAAATATTTTGTATTTTGATTTTACAGGAGAAAATTTTATTCCCTCTATCAAGCTCCTTACATCATCAACGCCTGTATGTGAAGCAGCATCAATTTCAATTAAATCAATTGAATTTCCTGCCATTATTTCCAAGCAAGAAGAGCATTTATTACAAGGTTCTGCTCCTTCAGGTTTCTCACAATTAATTGCTTTAGCAAATAACCTAGCAATTGTTGTTTTACCCGATCCTCTTGGCCCGGAAAACAAATAAGCATGAGAAATATTATTTCCTTTTATTGAATTAGTCAACGTCTGGACCACATGCTCTTGCCCAATCACCTCTTTAAAGCTCTGGGGTCTATATTTTCTATACAAAACTATGTTAGTGTTTGCCATTTTTATTTTATTTTTTAAAAACTATAAATTTGTATCCTAAAAAATTCCACACTGAGGCAATTAACGCTGCAAATATTGTGCTTGATTCCCTCCAAATATCTGGCGTCATTGAAAATTGCGGACCCGTTATTGCTGTGAAATAATTGAAAGAAATCAAATTTATAGCTAGTCCTACCACTGTTATCAGAAAAAATTGAGTTATCTCTTTTTTAATACCATCTTTTTGCGGTTTTTCAAATCCCCAATACTTATTCCACCAAAATTTTAAAAAAGTGGCAGCTAAAAAAGAGATTGATTTAGATATTAATGAAAAATTTGTCAGTTGAAACAATAATTGGAAAACTTTTATATCAACAACATCGGCAGCAGCGCCCGCTAAAGCAAATTTCCCGACCTGTCTGACAAAAAGTTGCTTCCTGCCAATAATATCAGCCAGCCACAAGCCCAAAACAGCCAAAACTGGCAAGGCAAACAATAAAACCAAACTGTACCTGCGTAAATTATATTTTGCCAAAAAGTCATCACACACCCATGCAACCGACAATCCTGATATTATTGCAAAAATTATATCGTTTTTTTTCATCTTATTGAAATAAGTTTACCATAACCGTGTCGCTATTAACAAGCGCAATAAAATCTGCTATGATATACCAATTAACAATAATTTAAAAAAATGAGGAACTATTTTGATAATTTAGGAGCTACATTACAAAAAATAAGCCTTTGGAAGGATAACGTCCTTCTTTCTTTAATAAGGCCTTGGTGGAATAAAAAAATCACGCCAAACCATGTGACATATGTAAGAATTGTCATAGGCATTGTTTTGCTCATTTTACTTTTTGGTTTTGGCATTGATAATAAAATTTTAATACTTTCTCTTTTCTGTCTGGGCGGAATAACAGATCTTATCGACGGCCCAATTGCCAGAGGCTTTAATATGGTCACAAATTTTGGAGCAACCCTAGATGTCACAGCCGACAGATTTTTAATTGTGCCTATTGCAGTTTACAGTCTTTGGGCAACTCAAAAGCCCTTACTTTTGGTGTTATTCCTGACCGAAATACTAAATGCTGCCGTGGTAACATATTACAAGAAAAAAATACCTCACATAGAATCAAATATTTTTGGGAAAACTAAAATATTTTTAATGGTAATTGTTTTTATAATAATTTTAATAATCTGGCCAAGCACAACTTTACCTGCTTTTCTTGTGTACACCTTATGGGTTTCTGTTTTATTCTCGCTTCTTAGCGTTACCGCGTGGATGTTGGAACTAAAAGATAAAGGCCATTTTAAAAAATCTACATCTAAATAAATTATGAAAATATATAATACGCTTTCAGGAAAAAAAGAAGAATTTAAGCCAATAAAAAACAAAACGGTGAATCTTTTTGTCTGTGGCCCTACTGTTTATGACTATTCGCACATAGGACACGACAGAAATTATATTGTTTTCGATTCTTTTGTAAAATATTTAAAATACCAAGGTTTTAAAGTTTTTTATTTGCAGAATATAACCGATATAGATGATAAAATTATTGCTCGCGCAAGAGAAAAAGATGTTTCGCCGAAAGATTTAGCATTGGCCTTTGAAAAAGAATACTTAAAAGATATGAAAACTTTGGGGGTTAATAGTGTTTCAAAATATGCCAGAGCCACAGACCACATAAAAGAAATAATAAACCAGGTTAAAAAACTTCAAGAAAAAGATTTTGCTTATAAAATTGACGGCGATGGCATTTATTTTAATATTGCTAAATTTAAAAATTATGGCAAATTAGCCGGCAGAACTTCCCTTGACGCAGAAGACGCGGTTTCCAGAATAGATTACAGCAAAGATAAAAAAAACAGGGGAGATTTTTGTTTATGGAAGTTTTCCTTTTCAGAATCAGAACCGTCATGGCCGGCACCATTCGGCCAGGGTCGCCCAGGCTGGCACATTGAAGATACTGCTATTACAGAAAAGTTTTTTGGCCCTCAATATGATATACATGGCGGAGCCCGAGATTTAATTTTCCCCCATCACGAAGCAGAAATAGCTCAAATGGAGGCTGCTTCAGGTAAATCTCCTTTAGTAAAATATTGGATGCATGTGGGTTTTCTGACGGTAAACGGACAAAAGATGTCTAAATCTGTTGGAAATTTTATAACAATAAGCGACTTTTTGAAAAGATGCCCGGCAAATTATTTGAGATTTTTTGTAGCTAAAAGCCTATGGCGTTCACCCATAGATTATTCCGAATCTTTACTTATAGAAATTCGCGCAACAGTTGAAAAAATGGAAGAGTTTTTGAGAAGAATTAAGTTGCAAAAATCTACAAAATCGGCAAAAGAAGTAAATACTTTAATCAAAAACCTTAAAAACGATTTTTTCAAGGAATTAGAGGATGATTTTAATACTCCACAGGCATTTGCAGTTTTATTTGATTTTATGAAAAAAATTAACCAGTTTTTAGACATAAACCCTATTTCAAAAAAACAAGCTGGTGATATTTATAAGTTTTTTCAGGAAATAGATAAAATTTTTGGGATTGTTGACTTTAAAAAAGTAAATAAAACTGTTCCAGCTGAAATAAAAAAACTCGTTAAAGAACGAGAACTACACCGAAAAAACAAAGAATGGCAAAAAGCAGACCAAGCAAGAATGGAAATTGAAAAGCAAGGATTTGTTGTTCAAGACTCAGAAAACGGTCCAGTTATAAAAAGCATCTAATTTTGTTCCCCATTCTCCTCTCGTTTATCAATTAAAAACACCCTTACATACTCCAGTTTGTAAGTATATCCTGTGTTAGTTCGCGTTGGTTGTCACGCGACAACCTGAAATAATTGAGTACGCCATAGAAAAAATAAAAAAAGAAAGCCGTTTGAGAGACCTTTTTGTGAAAAAATCCCAATCGGCTTTTGCAATTAACTGACACGTAGGCGTTGGTCTACGAGCCCAAAGTCCCCTCAAAACATCCGGGCGGAAGTTCAACTTTTGTATGATCGGCTTCTTGCTTTGATACATAGGGGCCATGGATTTCTCCATGCGAAAAAACGTTAGATATTCCGCTAAGTGTCCCCTCAATATCACTATCTGCTATTTCGGCGCTGTCGGCTTGAGTTAAACACCTCGAAAGGCCGTATTTGCAAGTATTATTCTTTCCGACACAATCGCCGATAAATTTGAAATACCAATTCATCTTAATAGTCCTCCATTTGTGTTAAGAACTATTTAAATCTTTACATATAATTTTATACACGTCAAGGGCTTTACCTGTCCTTTTGGTTTTGGTAATGTTAAATATAAATTAAGTTATGGCAAAAGAATTAGTAGATAAATTACCTCCTCAGAATAATGAAGCAGAGCAATCTCTGTTGGGGTGTTTAATGTTAGACAAAAACGCAATTGTGAAAGTTGTCGATTTTATAAAAGCCGAAGATTTTTACAAAAGTATCCACCAAGACATTTATCAGGCAATGGCCGACCTTTATGAAAAAGCCGACCCAATTGATATTCTTTCGGTTTCAGCCAGGTTAAAAGAAAGAAATAAATTAGAAGATATAGGAGGTTCTGCATACTTAAGCTCTTTAATTAACAGTGTTCCAACTGCAACTCACGTTTATAATTACGCAAAAATTGTCAGACAAAAGAAAATTTTAAGAGATTTAATTTCCGCTTCCGAAGAAATTGGACTTTCTGCTTTTGATGAATCAGAAGAAGTTGATATTTTACTTGATAAAGCAGAAAAAACAGTTTTTGGAATTGGTCAAAGATCCTTAACTCAAACTTTTTTACCCATAAAAGACATTTTGTCTGATACTTTTGAAAGATTAGATGATTTATCAAAAAACCAGGGTAAAATGCGCGGAGTTCCAACCGGGTTTACAGATTTAGATAAAAAACTTGGAGGTTTGCAGAAGTCTGACTTAATAATTCTGGCGGCAAGGCCTTCAATGGGAAAAACTTCTTTAGCCCTAGATATTGCCAGAAATGTAGCAGTTTTAGAGAATAAACCAGTGGGATTATTCAGCCTTGAAATGTCTAAAGACCAATTAGCCGACAGATTGTTAGCTGGTTTGGCAAATATTAACTTGTGGAATTTAAGAAATGGCAGGCTTGTGCAAGATGATTATTCAAGATTACAGCATGCCATGGGAAGCTTGTCTGAATCACCTCTATATATAGATGACGCCGGCTCTGTAAATATACTTCAAATAAGAGCCATGGCGCGCAGATTGCAAGCAAATAAAGGATTGTCTTTGATTGTTATAGATTATTTGCAGTTAATGGAACCAATGAACAGATTTGCCTCGCCTGTTCAGCAGGTTACAGAAAACTCCAGAGCTTTAAAAATGTTAGCTAAAGAGTTAAACATTCCGGTGCTGGTGCTTTCACAGTTATCTCGCGCGGTTGAGCAACGCACTCCATCTATACCAAAACTTTCAGACTTAAGAGAATCCGGGGCAATTGAACAAGATGCTGACGTTGTGCTTATGATTTACAGAGAAGATAAATATTCCGAAAACAGCCTTAACCCAAATATCGCGAAAATAATGATTGAAAAACACAGAAATGGACCAACTGGAGGCATTGATTTATTCTTTGATGAAAATAGAGTTAGTTTCAGAAACCTTGATAAAAACGAATACACCCCTGAATCAAACTAAACAAAATGGATTCAATAGATAAACTTGTAGCTATTCTTAAAAATTTTCCAACGGTTGGCTCACGAACAGCCGGCCGTTTTGTTTACTATTTAATGAAATTACCAAAAGAAAGAACAGATGAACTAATTGGTGCTATTTTGGAATTAAAAAACAAAATAAAATTATGCGAAATGTGCTTCCAGCCCTACGAAGCTTCAGCGAAGGAGGGTTTATGTAATATATGTTCAAGCACATCAAGAAATAAAAATTTACTCTGCATAATTGAGAAAGAAACTGATTTGGCCTCGCTTGAAAGCACTAAAAAATATAATGGTTTATATTTTATACTTGGCGGAACAGTTGCCACAATGAAAAAAGAAGACATAGACCAACTAAGAATAGAACAGTTAAAAAACAGAATTAAAGGAAACAATTTTACAGAAATAATAGTTGCTTTAAACCCAACTCCAGAAGGACGAACAACCTCAGTTTTAGTGGAACAAACTATAAAAGAACTGGGTTTATCCCCTGCCCTTAAAATTACCCATTTAGCGCGCGGAATTCCTGTTGGCGGCGAGCTTGAATATGCTGATGAAGAAACCTTAGAATCCGCCCTCGAAGGCCGTAAGTAATTTCAATAAAAAAATAAACCGCTAAATGCGGTTTTTTGTGTAAAAAAAGGGCGCCGAGAGCTGACTGTCCCTTTTCCGCTACCCTTTTGGGGCATGCGGGAGGTGTCGAGCCACTCGGCGCTTAAAAGAAACGGCTGACAGGTAATCCGCGTCGCGAACACGGACCTTTGCGTTTGTGCTTCTGCGCACAGGTTGGTTTCTGCCCCGGGAACTTCGCCCGGGGCTAAATAACTCAGGAGCCTTCGAACGGCCCTCTAACCACGCTAAGCTGATAATGTAAACTATACCAAAGAAGTTCTCTAAAGAGGTCAGTGCCTCCTCGAACTCTCCCTGCGCTTTTACTGGTCCGCTGTCGGATCCAAGAGCACAGCTACTTTGGCAAGCTCGATGTTTAAGGCCGTCGATAGCCCACCAGCTCCCTGTCAACCAAAAGTGAATGAACTATGTTTAGTATAGCACAAAGCAAAAGCCTTGTCAATAGATGACAAGGCTTTTAAAATTAATCTTTTTTAGCTTATTTTTATCCTCTTAATTTCTGAATTCTTTTGGCAAGTTCTTTTTCTGCTTTATAGCCTCTGGCAATTTTCTTTTTGTTGTCAAACCATTTTTCAACTCCAAAAAATATTCCCCCTCTCCACATCCAAATGAAAATTATGGTTATCAATAATGGCAAAAAGAATGAATCCACCCAAAAATTATTAGTTAATCCGGTTGAAACGGTTGAAGCTCCCAAAACTCTTGCAGTTGTAACAATAACTGAAGCGCTGGTTTGAGGAACATAACTTGTACTTGAGCTTGTTGTATTTGTGGGATTAGTTAAAGTTGTGCTTCCGTAAGTAAAGTTTGGAGCCAAAGCCACTTGAGCTTGATAAGTCACTGTAACTGTCTGGCCGGCAGAAATTGTATTTAAATTTAACCCGGAAATAACATCTCCGGAATAATTGTTATAAGAATTGTTAGATCTTGCAACAATTAATTGATTGCTATAAGTAAGGTTGGCCGGTAAAGTGTCTCTGACAACCACATTTTGCACATCGCTTCCGCTTGCCTGCAAAGTTATCATAAACATAAGCATATCTGAAGGATTTGCCGATGTTGAAGTCAAAAATGCTGAACCACTTGTAAGATTCTTCACAGTCTTAGACACAGTTAAAGTTCCGACTACATTATTTTGGCAAGCGTTATTAGAACATCCATTTGGACAATATTGAGATAAATCTTGCTGAACACCGCATGAATCGTACCAATACAAATTGTTTCCAGAACATCTTAAATAAGAGTGGTATGTGCAAGTATTAATATAGTTGTTTTGGCAATAATTATTATAACAGCCGTTTTGGCACCACTGAATTAAGCTTTGCTGGTTTCCGCATGAATCATACCAGTACAAATTGTTTCCAGAGCATCTCTGTTGATAATTTGAAGTGCAACTGTTTGTACAGCTTCCATTTGTGCAAGTCTGATTTCCTGTGCAAGTTGTTTGTAACTGAGCGTTGGTAGCGTTTGTGCAGGTACTTGAGGCTGTGCCAGGGTTGTTGCAAGTATATGTTATGTAGTTTTGATAAACATTGTTGCCTTGGCAAAACAAACCGCCGGTTGGACCGTTGGTTCCGCACTGAGAGTTGCTACTGCAAGCTATGTTAACAGAAACACAGCTTCCATTTGTGCAAGTCTGATTTCCTGTGCAAGTTGTTTGTAACTGAGCGTTGGTAGCGTTTGTGCAGGTACTTGAGGCTGTGCCAGGGTTGTT
>JAPLZA010000065.1 GCA_026395275.1 Candidatus Staskawiczbacteria bacterium
CGGAGGAGGTGAGACTCGAACTCACGAACCCCGTGAGGGGTTCCGGTTTTCAAGACCGGTGCAATAGCCACTATGCGACTCCTCCGAGTGCGGAGAGGGTGGGACTCGAACCCACAAGACCCAATAAAGGGTCAGAGTTTAGCAAACTCTTGTAATAACCATTATACGACCTCTCCAATTGGATTTAATTCTATCTTAAAAATTCTCCAAAGTCAATTTAAAAAGAACGGACATTATCCGTTCTTTTTAATATTTGTTTACCTTTGAGGGCCAAACATTCTTGCGCATTCTTCGGCAGAAGAACACGGAGGCCCTTGAGTTCCGCTTGGTGGACCCTGTTGTCCACTCGGTGGGCCTTGCACTCCGCTAGGAGGCCCTTGAACTCCGCTAGGAGGTCCCTGAACATTACTTGGTGGACCCTGGACACCTTCTGGGATATTACCGCCACCTTGACCACCCCTACCTGCACTTGGCATTTGGCCTTTCACAAAATCTTTAATTGAGTTTTCAAAACAAGGCCCAATTTTATCTCCCTGATCTTTTGTAATTTGAACTTTATTGTCTAAAACGTCTTGAAGTTTCCCGCCAAAAACATCATTTAAACAGCTTTCCGCAGATGACTTTGCTCCTGGAGGAATTTTTCCTAAACCATCTTTAATCATTTTAGCTCCTTCTTTTATTTTCTGAACATCTTCCTGTTTAATTGCTCCAACTTTTACTCCAAAATCTATACACTCTTGCATGTGGCTTTGGTCTTGGCAATATTTATCGCAGGCATCCTTGCTTTTACATCCGCCCGGCCCCGTCCCGCCAGATTTTCTTGCCATAACAGCCTCATCTTTGCTTATAAAGCCCGCTGTTTCTGCAAAGTTTATACATGCATCAGAGTGTGAAGCGTCCGCGCAATATGTATTGCACTCATCTTTTGTTTTGCACCCGCCCGGCGTTTGGCCAGATTTTAAAAACGGCGCAACTTTTCTGGCTTCTGCTAAATCTTGAGCAGGAATTAACTGCGCTTTTTCTGCAAAAGATAAACAATCATCAATGTGCTGAGGGTCAGAGCAATAACTTTCGCAATCACTCTTTGTTTTACAACCTCCTGGCATTTGAGCTCCTGCTTTTAAGGCTTCCAAAACTTTTTTCCCTTCGTCTATGCTTGCGCTAGAAATACCCAAATCTTGAGCTGTACTTAAACATTGCTCTAAATTAGTAACATTTCCTTGGCAAAAACTTTCACACTCGACTTCTGTTTTGCAACCACCGGGCATTGTGCCTGCTTTTATTTTTTCAGCAACTTTTTTAGAAATAGATGCTTCTTCTGCCGAAAGCATTCCACTTTTTTGACCATAATCAACACAAACTGACATGTTGTCAGCATTATTACAAAAATCCATACAGTCATTTTTATCTTTACAGTTTCCCAAATCAGCTATTGGATAAGTTGGCTCGGTTATTGCCAAAACTGAACCCGCAAAAAACACCGACGCTAATAACAAAATTGTAAATAAATATATTTTTTTCATGCTATTTTGAAAATGGGTTAGTATAGCCTTGCATTGGATTGACCTTTGTTTTAAACGGATTTGTTTCTGGCATTTTGGCTGTTGCGCTGGCTGCAGCTCCGCTTGTTTTGCCAGATAAATTAGCTTTGTTTGTGCTTTTTGGTTGGCTTAACGTAAAAAAATACGCCAAACCAATAATAACCAATACGGCTATTATTGAGAACAAAAGTTTTGAATTCATTTTTGTTTTATTTTTAATTATATATTGTTTGTTCATTATAAACCCAGAAAAAAACTAGTCAAATGTGTGGTTGATTTTATCCAAATTTTATTGTATTGTGATAATTACAAGTCCCCATAGCTCAATGGATAGAGCGCAACCCTGCGAAGGTTGAAATGCAGGTTCAACTCCTACTGGGGACACATGAAAAAAATAATTTTAATCGTTTTACTAATAATATTAATTGCTGTTGTTGCTATTGGCGCGTTTTTGTTTTGGCCAAAAGAAATAAAAATTCAGGACAAACAAATAAACGACAACACAAAACCATTTGTTATAAAAATTACTTATCCACAAATAAATGGGCTTGATAATTTTAATCAGAAAGCTAAAACAATTATAGACAAAGAAATAAACGATTTTAAAACAAATTCTTTGGCAAATGATGCGGCCGTAAAAGAAATTGATCCCAAAGCTTATGCAGAATATCCAAGAACATATGAGTTAGACATTGGGTATGACAAAGGAGAAGTTGATGATAATGTCATAAGTATTGTTTTTGATGTTTATAATTTTGAGGGCGGAGCGCACGGAGCCAGCTACCCTATTGCCTTAAATTACAATCCAAAAACAAAAGCTGAAATAAAACTGTCTGATTTATTCCCGGGCCAAAAAGATTATCTACAAAAAATTTCTGATTATTGCATCAAAGATTTAACTAAACAAATAATTAAAGCGCTGGGCAGTACAGACGGCACATGGATTGCAGATGGCGCAGGTCCAAAACCAGAAAATTATCAATTCTTTTTAATAAACCCTTCGACAAGCTCAGGGCAGGCAACAATAACTTTCTACTTCCCTCAATACCAAGTTGCCTACGGCGCCGCCGGCGATTTCAAGGTAATAATGCCAAGGTAAATAACAGATGATTTCTTTATCAACCCCAATACAAGAAATTCCGAAAATTGGAGTAACTTATGCAAAAAGATTAAAAAAGTTCGGCATAAAAACTGTGCAGGATCTGCTTTTTTATTTCCCAGCAAGATATGACGACTTTTCAGAAATAATTTCAATTGTTGATGCCAGAAATAAATTAGGTGAAACTGCTTGTGTGCAGGGAGAAATTATAGAAATAGAAACCACAAAATCTTTTTATAATAGAATGGCAGTAACCAAGGCCGTAGTCCAAGACCGAACAGCTCAAATAAATGTTTTGTGGTTTAACCAGCCATATTTAGATAAATCATTGAAAGAAAATGATTTTATTTGTTTAGCTGGAAAAATCAGCCTTGGCAAAGAAGGATTATATTTTAATTCGCCGGCTTTTGAAAGAATAAATGAAATTGGAGAAAATGAAGAACTAACTCACACCGGCCGTATTGTGCCGGTTTACTCAGAAACAAGGGGCGTAACCTCCCGCTGGCTAAGATATATAATAAAACCTTTACTTTACAGATTTTGCGATCAAATTCAAGAATCTTTACCAAAAGACATTATTAAAAAATATAAATTTTTACCAATACAAGAAGCTGTTTGGCAACTTCACTTCCCGGAATCTTTTGAACACGCTGACGCAGCCAAAGCCAGATTTTCTTTTGAGGAACTTTTTTTAATTCAATTAAATGTTTTAAAAGAGAAAATAAAGTTAATGCAGAAAAAATCTTCTGCCTGCCCCATGGACGCTGACTTAATGAAGCAATTTACAGATTCTTTACCATTTCAACTTACAGATTCACAAAAAAAATGTGCTTTTGCAATTTTAAAAGATTTAGAAAAAACAGTTCCTATGTCGCGGTTACTTGAGGGCGATGTTGGCTCTGGAAAAACTGTTGTAGCAACAATGGCGGCTTTAAGCGTTGTCAAAAATAATCACCAAGTTGCTTTTATGGCTCCAACGGAAATTTTGGCCAAACAGCACTTTAAAACAGTTTCTGAGGTATTAAAAACTTTTGACGTAAAAATTGGAATGATGACAGGAAAAGACGCCAGAATTTTTAAAGAAGGCGAAACTACCGAGGTTTCCAAAAAAAGTTTCCTTGGAGATTTAGAAAACGGGCAATTAGACGTTGTTATAGGCACCCACTCCTTAATCCAAAAAGGAGTGGAATTTAAAGATTTAGCTTTGGTAATTTTAGATGAACAACACCGTTTTGGCGTAGAACAGCGCGACCACCTAATAAAAAACAAAAAATTGGTCCCCCATTTGCTTTCAATGACAGCAACCCCAATTCCACGCACCTTAGCTTTAACTGTTTACGGAGACTTAGATTTATCTTTAATTGATGAAATGCCAGCAAACAGGAAAAAAATAAAAACAATTATTGTAGAGCCATCTCAAAGAAAAGAAGCTTATGAATTTATAAAAAAAGAAGTAGCGGGGGGCAAAGGAGTTTTTGTTATTTTCCCAAAAATAGAATCTACTGCCAGCAAGCTGAAAGAGGCCATAGAAAAGCATGGCCCAGTTAAGGGAAGTTTTGTCCCGCAAAACTACGGAGTTGGCTCTTTAGCCTCTTTGGCTATAAACGAAGTAAAAGCTTTAAAAGAAGAATATGAAAAATTATCAAAAGAAGTTTTTCCAGATTTAAGAATTACAATGCTTCACGGAAAAATGAAGGCTCCGGAAAAAGAAAGAATAATGTTGGACTTTAAAAAAGGCGAAATTGATATTTTACTTTCCACTTCTGTTGTGGAAGTTGGCGTTGATGTGCCAAGGGCCACAATTATGATGATTGAAGGGGCTGAACGCTTTGGGCTTTCGCAATTACATCAATTCCGCGGAAGAGTTGGCAGAAGCGATATGCAATCATATTGCTTTCTATTTACCACAGACCCAAGCATGTTAAACCGCAAAAGGTTAAAAGCGCTGGTTGAATCAAA
>JAPLZA010000023.1 GCA_026395275.1 Candidatus Staskawiczbacteria bacterium
GCTCAAGTTTCCGCTCGGCAACAAACTTTTTTCCGTCTGCTGGTAACCCCCTTTGTCTCTGCGAAGACAAGTGGACCAGGGACTGCAAAAAGTTCATTGCCTCGCTTATGAACTCACTGTCTAGCTAAAATTAAAATAATAATTAAAAAAAATATATGGCAGCAAAAAAACCTTTTTTGAAAGTTGCGTGCAGTGTCTGTAAGACAACAAATTACTTCACAAAAAAATCAAAAGCAACAGCCGAGAAAAAGCTCGAGCTAAGTAAATTTTGTTCTACTTGCAGAAAGCACACAAAGCACAAAGAATCTAAACGATAAAATTGTTTAACAAAAAAGCCCGAGACAAGCTCGGTTTTTTGTTTGTAATAAAATGTTGACAAAAAAGGAAAACTTGGTAAGATAGAAAAATTACACAGCACATTTACATAATGAAATGATGCGTGGCTCTATACCCGATAATTTTGACACAGACGTGTCAGACAGGTAAAGAGTTTTGCAGTCAAACAGGAGAAGAAGTTTATGGCAAATAGAATTGTAGATTCAGTGCCTGCATGGGCCTTGGGACCGCGTTCGCCAAACTCGAAGTTCGATGCCGGCAGGATCACCGCCGGCATTCCGTTGGTGCATAATCGGCTGATCGCCATTCAGAGCCTCAGTGGGAAACTTGGCTTGAGCGGTGACGACGCGTTGCGCAGTTCCGCCCACGTTCTGCATGAGGTCCGGACAACTACGCGCAAGTATCGGTGTCACAACGCTCCGACCGCCATCAGCTTTACGGAACTCAAGACCGGCATCAAGGCCGGCAAGTTTCCGCGTTGGGTGGCCATGACTGCTCCGCAGTTTGGGTTCAAGGGAGCTGAGCGTGGTGGCATGATTTCGAAAGTCCCTGCTGATCGCGAAATGGCTCGGGCGCTTCACATGGAGGCCATCACGTGGTCGCAAGAACTGGCACAAGCTGGTCTTGGCGCAGGCATCAACATTTGGTGGCCGGCATGGACCAGCCGTAAGGTGGATGACCCCACAGACCCGCCGATCAGTTTCGACGAAGCCTGGGATCTCATGCTGAAGTTCTGGGTGGACGTGCTCAAGACAACGGGCGGCTACATGTGGCTGGAATGGAAGCCAGGCGACCCAGGCGTTGATTATTTGATGACCATTGACCTGGCTATCAAGTTCTGCCAAGCCGTCAATACAGAACTCGGCAGATTTGCCATGTTCATCAACAACGAATTCGCACATATTCTGCTTCAAGGCATCAGCGTGGCTGACGGCGTGCAACGGACCGTAGACGCTGGTTTGTTCAACAAGTTTGTGCACGGTAATTCCGGCCAAAAGACAGCCGTTGACATCCAGCAGCTGCTCGCAGCCGGCACAAGGCCCGAGGACATTATGATTGGCACCGACCACGATTGGTTGGTTGGTCATGGTGGCAAGGAAAACTGGGATGACCAGCAGAAAGCCATTGGCATCATGGACAAAGCCGAGCCAATCATCGTTTGGTTCGAGCACGACGTCAATCCGGCCGGTCTGAATCCGTTGGTTGTGTTTGAGCAGAGCATCTTCAATCGTCGTCAGATGCTCGAGAACGTTCGGTCGGTAAGTCCGGCCGGAGCTGTTTGAAAATCCCTAAAGACAGGTAATAGCAGTCTTTTTATTTTAAGTCCCTGCAATCTACGGATTGCAGGGCTCTTTTTTTACAAAAAGTTATTGACAGTGTGTCTTGTTGATAAGATATAATAAAGGAAGTAAAATAGACTAATACAACCATAAAAATAAAAGATATGAAAACAAAAATATTTTTTGCTTTATTATTACCATTGGCGATTATTACAGGTTTTGTTTTGGCAGTGCCAATTTTTGCCCAGCAATTAAACGCTAATTTTTCTGCGGCAAGCACAAACAGCATCAACATTAGGTTGCAACCTGCAAACAATTTAAATAATACAGGTACGCAAGCGCCAATTAATCTTAATGGAACAACCGTGCAAGCGCCAGTTAGTATCAAGAGTATTAGCGGTCAGGCTGGTTCTAATATAAATATTCCACAATCGCAGAACATAAACTCAATTGTTTCACCTACAATAAAACCAAATGCTGTCACTAGTACTGGAGCAAAAGGAATAACAGGCAACACAAGTTCAGCTTCAAAACCAACCTTAAAAAATAAATCTAGCGCTAATACAAAAACATTTTTATCAGCTGGTTCTGTTAACGCATCCATCAAGCTATCGGGAACCGGCGGAACCGTTGTGTCTGTAGCCGGCACTACAATTACTATGTCTAGAAAAACAACGGCAACCGGGAAAGACACAACAATTTATAAAGTTGACGCCTCAAAGGCAAAAATAACTAAAAATAAAATAACTGCTTCTGTTTCGGACATTAAAGTTGGAGATATAATTATAGTTCAAGGCAAGACAAGCGGAACCAATATTGTTGCTTCTCGTATAATAGATCAAAAAATACCACCAACCGGGAAAGCAGGTTCAAGCGCAAAATCGGCAATTTCCAACGGTAGTAGCAGTAATTCGACCAGTCAGAAGGCCAGTACGGGATTTTTTGGTGGCGTGTCTAACTTTTTCAAACATTTGTTTGGATTTTAAAAAAAATTTCATAAAATTAAACCCGGGTTTTAGCCCGGGTTTTTAGTTTATCTTGAGTCCGTCGAAAGATTGAAAAAAATGTTTTTTGTGGTATATTTATAGAATGTTGATATAGGGGCATGGTTCAGTGGCAGAACGACGGTCTCCAAAACCGTAGACTAGGGTTCGATTCCCTGTGCCCCTGCATAACAGTACTTCCAGCGTAAAGTTCTTCTATTTCAGCTCTATTTCTGCCTATTTTGAGAGGTTCTAACCTCTTGTTTTCTTTTGTTATATCTTTTAAGGGGATTAGCGTGTTTTCCATATCAATTGCTATCATTCTATCTTTTAGTAACAGGTTCGAACCTAACTTTGAGAATATATCTTTTTTCTCATATGGTTCGTTGCTTTCAAATTTTGCCTTCGCATCTCTTGCAAAACTGAATACCTCATCTGCCTTTTTCACAAGTTGATCAACATTCTTGCCTGTTTTGTCGAAAATATCTTCCCAGCGTTTCTTTTCTGTTGTAAGCGGCTCTTTGCGCATCCGAAATTCTTCCTCATCAATCTCATGTGCAGCTCTCATATCAATCAGGCCGGATAATTTTTTCAAACATTCTTTATATGTCTTATTTTGTATATCGAGGACGGATTCAGTTGTTTGAGCCGTTTTTGCGTTCTCAATTCTAAACCACTTCAAGGCGTATTCGTGCAGATCAGCCGGGATGGTGAGGGAATCAATCGCTAATTTAATTTGTTTTTCTAATTCTTTTTGCTCTATGCACTTCTGGGTACAATTTTTAGTTGTCCTTTTAGTGCAATGATAATAAATATACCTATGGATGTTTCCATTCTTTTGCCTTTTGATTTTTTCTTCCGCTGTTATCATGGCTCCACACTCGCCACATCGCATTAGGCCAGTAAAGGCAAATA
>JAPLZA010000009.1:0-1310 GCA_026395275.1 Candidatus Staskawiczbacteria bacterium
TCCTTGTATCAATCTTAGCAAAATCAGAATTACAGCTATCACCAGCAAAATATGTATAAAACCGCCTATTGTGTATGAGGTCACAAGACCCAAAAGCCATAAAACGATTAAAACAACGGCAATAACATAAAGAATCATATTTTTATTTTTTAATTCCTTAATTCAATATACAAATATTATGGTTAAATTTCCGTTAACAAAATAGCCACGGGGTCGTGAAAAATGTTAGAACCAAGATTATTGCAAATTACGAACAAATTAGGATACCAGAGCTTGCTTAAACTATTTAGTCAGCTCAACCATTATACTCTCTAAAGGCATGCCATTATATTGTTGTTTGCTAATTCCGGCATTCTCATATAACACTTTGACGCTAAACCCTGCCCCTTTAATTTTATTTAGATAATCATCCCTTAATAAGGCTCCCGCTACGCACCCTGATATCAACTCTTTATTATTTCTCTGTTCTTCTGTTAATTCCCTTAACAAAACAATATCGGAAAGATAAATACTTCCTCCCCGCTTAAGAACTCTGTATGCTTCGCTAAATGTCTTTGCCTTATCCGGTGTTAAGTTGATAACGCAGTTTGTAATTATTGTGTCTACTGAATTGTCTTCCAATGGAAGTTTTTCTATTTCTCCCAGTAAAAATTCTATATTTTTTATGTTCCGCTTCTTAGCATTTTCTTTTGCCTTATCAATCATTTCTTCGGTCATATCAACGCCTATAACTTTCCCTTTTTCTCCCACTTTTTTAGCTGCTAAAATTGCATCTATACCTGCGCCGGAACCTAAATCTAAAACAATATCCCCTTCTTTTATTTTTCCAAAAGCCAGAGGATTACCACAGCCAAGACCAAGGTTAGCTTCTCCTACAATTTTTAACTCCTCGTCTGAATATCCTATGCTCTTTGAGATATTTTTTGCAGTATTGCAACCACAGCCACAGCTAGAGCCATTTACAGCAATGTTTTTGTATGCATCTTTAACTATTTTCTTTATATCTTGTGCCATATTTCTATTTATTTAATTATTAAATTAAGATTATTGAGATGACTTTTAAAGATTTTTTCATAAAAACAGATATTTTATTAAAAATTGTAAATAATAAATGCCAGAGATTAGAAAGACCGAAGCCACAATATAACGAATTATCTTTTCGGTTTTCTGCGCAAACGCAAAAAATTTGTTTATTTTCTGTAAACTAACGGCAATTACAAAAGAACATATGATTACGGGTATTCCAGTTCCTATCGCAAACAATGGCGGAAGGAATAATCCCTCTTTTGCTTTGAGGGTTAAAGGAATAA
>JAPLZA010000009.1:1326-2488 GCA_026395275.1 Candidatus Staskawiczbacteria bacterium
TTAAAGGAATAAGCACGCCAAAGAATAAAACTCCGCTATAAGGGCAAAATGCTAATGCGAACAAAGCTCCCAACAGTAAAGACCCGACATAACCTTTCTGGCTGAACCAAACTTTTATTTTCTCTATCTTATTGTTTTTGAGCGAGATTTTTATTTTTATGACTCCGAACATTATCAAGCCAATAATTATCAAGACAATTCCCAAAACCTTATCTCCCCAACCCTGAAAGATTTTTGAAATTGAAAAAGACGAAAGCCCTAAATAAATCAAAGTAGCCAGTAAAGTATAACTTATCATTCTGCCAATGACATAAAAAAGCCCATTAAGGATGGTATTTTTTATTGTTTTAATCTCTTTTGAGAGATAAGCGATGGCGGTTATATTTGTGGCCAGAGGACAAGGGCTTATTGAGGTAAGTATCCCGAGCAAAAAAGCTGAAAGGACATTTATTTGATAGCTATCTATGATAAAGTTGATAAAGTTCATATTTCCCTGCCAAGTAAAGTGTTTACCTTTTTGGTAATATAGCTCTTAAATTCATCTGTGTTTCCAGTTAAACCCCAAACATTTGCATCATCTTGCATATTATCCACCCCGTTTTTAATTGAGTTAAAAAATAATACAGAACCTGATGCTTGGAATTTTTCTGCCAAAGCTTTGTTTTCAGGCAAATCAATGTTTATCTCCCTGAATTCAACAAGACCAGATTTAACATCATCGGCAAACCTTTCGTTTACGGCTTCGCCCGTTAGTTTGCCGAGGCAATACAGGTCGGGCAACGCTGTGTGCCGTGAAAAAGATAGATCTCTAACTTATCCTTTTCATCGCAAGGAGAATTTATTGTGCAGACAGAACTGTTATTCGGGCTATTGCTGGATACGTTTGGTTTATGATTGTTTATTAAGGCAATCGCAAAAACAACAAAAGCTATCGCAATAACCGAGAGCAAAATCTTTTTATTCATATTATTTTATTAAAAAATTAAATAAATAACCTGTAAAAATTATGCCTGCGCCGACTATACCAGCAAAAATGACAATCAGTTTAGTTTTCATTACTTTCTTTAAAATAAGGAACTCTGGAAGCGACAAGCCCGTTACAGCCATCCTAAATGCCAGCGTAGTCCCCATAGAAACGCCCTTTTCAGTTAAAACGTTTACG
>JAPLZA010000052.1 GCA_026395275.1 Candidatus Staskawiczbacteria bacterium
ATTGGAGAACCTTTAAACAAAACTGACAAAAAATTTAAAAAATATTGGCCGATTCACAGACAACCACCGTCGTTTACAGACCAGTCAACAAAAACAGAAGTTTTTGAAACAGGAATTAAAGTGGTTGATTTAATTGCGCCATTTATTAAAGGAGGAAAAATTGGTTTGTTTGGAGGGGCCGGAGTTGGAAAAACAGTTTTCTTGCAAGAATTAATAAGAAACGTTGCTGAAGAATCTGGCGGAGCTTCTGTGTTTGCCGGAGTTGGAGAAAGAACAAGAGAAGGAAACGATTTGTATAAAGAAATGTCAGATTCTGGAGTTATAAATAAAACTGCTTTGGTTTTTGGACAAATGAATGAAGTGCCCGGAGCGCGTGCCAGAGTTGCATTGTCGGCCTTAACAATGGCAGAATATTTTAGAGATGAAGAAAAGAAAAACGTTCTTTTATTCATTGATAATATTTTCAGATTTTCACAAGCGGGGTCAGAAGTTTCAACTTTGTTAGGACGTATGCCATCAGCTGTAGGTTATCAGCCAACTTTGGCTTCAGAAATGGCGGAATTGCAAGAAAGAATTACTTCTACAAAAAATGGTTCTATAACGTCGGTACAAGCAATATACGTGCCTGCAGACGACATTACAGACCCAGCCCCTGCAACCACCTTTTCGCACCTAGACTCAACCATAGTGCTTTCAAGAGCTTTAACAGAAATTGGAATTTATCCTGCAGTTGACCCATTGGCTTCAACTTCAAGCGCTTTAGACCCAAAAATAGTTGGTGAAAAGCATTACGCAGTGGCCAGAGGAGTTCAGGGAGCTTTGCAGAAATACAAAGATTTGCAAGACATTATTGCCATTTTGGGAATTGAAGAATTATCTGACGAAGATAAAAAAATAGTTGGAAGAGCAAGAAAAATTCAGAGATTTTTGTCTCAACCGTTCTTCGTTGCCGAAAACTTTACCGGCAGGCCAGGAAAGTTTGTAAGATTAGAAGACACCATAAAAGGTTTTGCAGAAATTTTGGAAGGTAAACACGACGATGTTCCGGAAGAAAACTTTTATTTAAAAGGAGGAATCGAAGAAGTCGTCGCATAGTATAAGTTTTACGCTCGGTAGTGATCCTCCGCTAGCGCTCGTCCGCCAGCGCAGACTCGCTCAATTCGCGGCAAAATTTTCGTTTCACGAAACCATGCAATTTTGCCTGCGAGGTACGCTACGGATTCACTACCTCGCTTTTAAAAATTATTACCTCGCTAAATTTATTTTCTCGCTTATTATATTTATATGAAGTTATCAATTTATTCATTAAAAAATATTTTATTTCAGGGCTCGGCCGTGCTTTTGAATTGTCAAACAACAACAGGCGAAATAACGGTGTTGGACCACCACGAAACTTTAATTACAGTTTTGACTGCCGGAGTAATTAAAATTATAGATGAAAACAAAAAAGAACAATTTTTCCCAGTTAAATCAGGATTTTTAGAAGTAAAATCAGACAACGAGGTTAGGGCTGTGGTTCAAGAATAAAATACTTTTAGCGGAAGCGAATTAAGAAAATATTCGAGGCGCAAGGAGCGAAGCGTATAAGTGAGAACGATACGCGAGCTCCGAAGCAACGATGAATATTTATTTAATTCGCCCGCCCTTCGGGAATCCAAAAAATGGCTGATTTCTACGTTGCGCCTTCGTCGGCGTGCAAACCCTTTGCACAACATCCTCGTCGCAACTTGAACTCATCTCATTTTTTGGATTCTAAAACTTTATTTTATTCTTGAACCCCAGCCCAATGCATTGTTGAGCAGTAGTTTGACTTTTTAAGGCATTAAGGTAATGTATAATCAGAACTTTGAAATGAAAGGAGCCAACAAAATGCCTTCAATGTGCCCGGTTTGTGGAAGAATCAAATGCACTCATACAGCAGAAGAAAGAGACCAAACCGCTGACGAGATTATGCGCGACCTTACTCCGGAAGAAGAAGCACTCAGAAAAAAAGAACCGAATGGTTCTGGAAAACTTATCACGGTTGCGCGCAAAAACGCTCATCTGTTGGTTGTTTGACGCGACAAGAGAAGAAAGGAGTTCACAATGACCTTTAAGACATTCAAATTCAGTAGGCGCTACTGGCACCGATATGAAAAAAGGAATTGCGCTCAATTTAGTAGGATCCACAAGATGTTGGAATGCCGGACGCCAATTGTTTCGGAGGCGAAGCAATATAGAGAGCAGTATGAGCGTATGAATTCTTTTGCCCGGTTGATTTTTCTGCGGAGACTGAAATTTAAGCCCCCGCAAATATCGCCCCTAATTCTGGAAATTCTCAGAAATTATTTCGCCAAAGAACTGGCGACAGTTACGGCAGGTTAGATTTCCTTTTCAGGAAACGCCCAGAAAAACTGGGCTTTTTATTTATATTTTTCTACAAATTTTTCAAAAAAGTTATTAACAGTTTTCGCATTTTTCGACACTGGTTTTTTTTATTAAAATAATATACAATATATTAATCTTATAACAGAAGATTATTTTGAATTTAGGTTTCCTAAAACTTATAATCTTGTGGCAAACGAAAAAAATAAAATAGAAGAAAATTCAGTGAATTCTTCAGAGAAAATCTCTTTTCCACCATATCTCGTCGACGCCTACAACCAGAGAAAGATGAGAAGAAAGAAGATGCGTGTTTTAGTTTCTTCTTTATCTGTATTTCTTGTTGCAATTCTAGCTACAAGCGTGTTTGTTTTATCCCCCAAAATCCCACAAAACAAAGTAGTCAAAGGA
>JAPLZA010000100.1 GCA_026395275.1 Candidatus Staskawiczbacteria bacterium
ACTGTTGAAATATTTATATTTATCAGCAAAAATAACTTCAGCATTTTTTACGTGCCGTAAAATAGAATTTCCAATACAACCTGACCCCGCGAACATATCCAAAACCTTTATCCTTTTTTTACTATCACGACACCCTGACAAACTGGAGTATGTAAGGGTGTCTTTTATTGCTTGGCCTACCCAAAATTCTGTTTCTGGCCGTGGAATTAAAGGTTTTTCAGATAAATCAATTCTACAACCCAAAAACTCTGTAAATCCAATTACATAATCAATTGGCTCACCCGCTTCTATTCGCTCTATGTCCTTGTGAATCTCTTTTGCTTTACTTGCCCTGAGCGAAGCCGAAGGGTATTTTTCTTTTAACAACCACCCAATTTCTTTTTCCATAATTCATATTTACACGAAATAAAAAGAGACTCAAGGTTTGAGTCTCAACAACTGCGCTGACCAAAGTCAGCCTATGCTTTTGGAGCAAGAATCATTTTAAGCAGCGCCATGCGCGCGAATGTTCCACTGTCGATCTGTAAAGTAAGATAAACCGCGCGAGGGTCGTCGTCCACTTCTCGGGTAATCTCGTCCACGCAGGGCAACGGATGCATAATAATCGCATCTTTCCTCATTAAATCGAGGATTTCTCTGTTAACCATAAAATAGCCCAATTCTTGATTCCGCCTATCAAACACTGCTCCACATTCACCTTGAGTCCGCGTTTGATAAATTACATCTACTTTCGACGCAACCTCACGCAAATCGGTCAGCTCTTTAACTAATACACCGTGTCTCCTAAGATATTCTTTGACGTCGTCTTTCATCATAAGAGGACCGGGAGAAACATAATAAATCGTTACTTTTTTATACTTGCCAAGCAGATAAGAAAGCGAACGAACTGTTCTTCCATTCAGCAGGTCTCCAACCATAGCAATATTGAGTCCGTCAATTTCTCCGCGATGCTTGAAAATAGTCCTCAAATCCAGCAATTCTTGCGTTGGATGCTGGCCGGGCGCGCGATCACCAGCGTTGATGATGGGCACGTTGGAAACCTTAGCGGCAAACTCTGCGCCTATCTCATGGTCATATCTGATAACAATCACGTTGGGGCCGTAACGGCAAAGCACTTTTATTGTGTGCTCAAAGGTTTCGCCCTTTTTGGCTGACGAAAATTCTCTGGCATTTTCTGTTGAAAATATCACATCTCCACCCAAACGGCGCATTGCTACTTCGTGAGAGGCCCTTGTGCGTGTGCTTGGCTCATAGAAAAATGAAATCATCCCTTTGCCCTTCAGAAGGTCACAACCGCCTCTACGAAAAATTCTCTCCATCTCGTCGGTAAGCGGTAAAAACTGTTGCTCAATCCATCTTCTACTAAACTGCTGGGAATAAATAACGTTAGGCCATCCATCAAATTTTGTTCTCATGTTCTTTCTCCTCTCAAATTGTTAAAGGACGCATTTTTTCTAATTCTACTCCTACCAAAAACCGTGTCAATATCGTTTCAACAAAAAACCCGCTTTCGCGGGTTTCAATTACTTAATTCCAAGAATTTCTATTTCTGTATAAGGCTGTCTATGACCAATTTTTCTGCTTTCTCTTTTCTTTGGTTTATATTTAAAAACAATTATTTTATCTCCTTTGCCATGGCTCAAAACTTTTGCCTGAACTTCTGCTTTAACATTTGGAGTTCCAATTTCAATCTTTTTGCTTTTCTCAACTAACAAAACATCAGAAAAAGAGAACTCTTCTCCTTCTTTTTTATCTATTTTTTCTACTTTTATTTTGTCTCCTGGCTGAACAATATATTGCTTGCCACCAGTTCTAATTATTGCCAACATTTTAGTTTGAATTTAATATAATAGTAGTTTAACAAATAATCTCGTCTTAGTCAACCCCTCTTTATGCGTTTTCTTCTATCTCTGGCTTTTCTAGCAACGGTGGTTCGTAACCGATTCCTTCCTCCGCCCCAGTTATTCTTAAAATGTCCTTATCAATCTTTTTAAATTCCCGCCCGCCATCTGTATATTGATTGACAACAGTTGAAAGAGATTTACCCAATTTGTCATATTTTTCAGCATATTTTTTTAAATGAGTCATCAATTCGCCCACTCGTTTAACAATGTCTTTGGCCTGTTCTTCAATTTGCATTGCTTTCAAACCCTGAAGCACTGTTTGTAAATATGCCAAAAAAGAAGTTGGGGAAACAATAATCACTTTATATTTAGAAGCAGCTCGCTGAATTAAGCTTTCGGTTTCTTCTTTTAGTGCACCTATTTTATTAATAAGTAAATCGTAATAAATGGCTTCGTGAGGAATAAACATAAATGCAAAATCCATTGTGCCCTTAGATGGCTGAATATATTTCGATGTTTCCAATATGCGATTTTTCAAATCATTAACAAAAAGTTTTTCCAATTTTTCTTTCTCTACCGGGTCTTTTTGTTCAATAATGCGGTTATAATTTTCTAAAGAAAATTTTGAATCTATAGGAATAATTTTTTCTTTAACAAAAACCACTGCGTCAGGAATTAAATCATTACCCTCTTCATCTTTACCTAATTTATACTGCATTTCGTAACTGCCGGGTGGCAAAACATTCTTTAAAACAGTTTCCAGATAATACTCACCTAAAATTCCTCTTTGTTTCGGGTTTTTTAAAATGTCTTGTAATGATTTTAACTGATCAGCAAAACCCACAACTTGTCTGTTAGTTTCATCTAGTTTGGTTAATTTTTCTGTAACGTTTCTTATAATATCTGCCGAATATTTAAACTGCTCCTGAACATTTTTGTTAGATTCCGAAAGTTTGCTATCAACGGCTCCAGTTAATTGATTTAGCTGTTGTTGAAGCATCAAAAACAACCCATCATCTTTTTTTAACGGGCTCTTGCCTGTTTCTAATTAATAAAACAACCGCTGTTATAATCCCAACTGTAATTATTATTAAAAGTATTGTTGTTATGTCCATGTTTAGTATATTTTAGCTCAAAAACAATTTTTATGCAAAAAAATGCCCCTCATCTTGCTTTGTTAAACTTGATTTGGGGCTTCTGTAGAAAACGAACTAGGAAATATCCGCGAGCTTTACTGCGAGCCTCGAGAACGTCGGCGGAGGAAACTCTCCTAAAATGTCAATAATTTTCACTCCTTCTAGTCCAAATCCCTGATTCCCTTTCCTGTGGAACATGTCAGAGATCATTATGTATGGACTGTGAGGGCCGTTGTGCCAACCTTCATACATAGCTGGTATGCAACCGAGCTCCTTGTTTAGACCGTAGAACTTATTGGAAATAGCTGTGCCAATTTGCACAAAACACATGCCAATAAGTGGAGCATCCCCCTGGCTAAAGTTAACCATGACCGGGATTCGGAACCCCTTGGTCTGTTTAACAATCCATTTGAAAACTGCTTCCACTTTGGCGGTGGCAATACTGCCCTTAAAACTCTCCCAATCAATTCCGTTAAAGGTTACCTTTTCTCCTAAGCCCCTGATAAGTGAAGTCGCGACCTCCAAAACAATCTGCTCGGCAACCACTGCTTTATTTTCCGTCCAGTCTTTCAGTTCTGGCTCTTTCTTTTTCATCACGGTGTTCTCCTTTCGTTTAAAGAACTACCTAAACATTACTACCCATAATCTATTCTGTCAATGTTTTAGGCTTCCAATAATGGAAGTACACTAATTTCACTATTTCGCTAGTTATAAAATATAAAATAACTATTAAAAATACAACTAACAAAGGAATCATCGGCGGAGTTATAAAATGAAACCATCTCTGTCCGATTTTTAAAAACGGCAGGGCAACAATAACGATTCCGGCCAATATAGTGGAAACAGACAGCCATGCACTGGGCTTTTTGGCTTTCCAAAACTTGCCTCGCGTCCTTATAATAAATATCAAAACTATGTCAGTTAATAAGCCCTCAATAAACCAAAGTGTTTGTATGGTACTTGGCTGAAATTTATAAAAAATTGTGAAAAATATAAAATCAAAAAGTGTGCCGACTAGTGCTAAAGATATTATTAGCGGCAAAACATTATGCAGTTGATACATTTTTGGCTTTTTTAGTTCATCTACGTCAACTGCGTCTGTGGCAATAAAAATTAAAGGTAAATCAGAAATTATATTACTTAACAAAATTTGAACCGGTAACATGGGTAAAAAATTTACAAACAAAGAAATAACGGCCATAGAATAAAACTGACCGAAGTTATTTGCCAAAGCTGTTTTAATATATTTATTTATATTAGCAAAAATCACCCTGCCATCTTTTATACCGTTAACAATAACTCTCAAATCTTTTTGCAACAAAACAACATCTGAGGCATCTCTGGCTATATCTGAAGCCTCAACAACTGCAATGCCAACATCAGCGGTTTTTAGCGCTGGCGCATCATTGACCCCTTCGCCCATAAATCCAACCTCATATTTTTTCTGCAAGGATTTTATTATTTTATGCTTTGTATCTGGAGAAACTCTTGCGAATATAGTTTTTTCCAAACAGGCGTCTTCAAATTCCTCTTTTTGTAATTCCTCTAGCTCGTGACCAGAAATTACGTCTTGCGGTCCCGATGCCAAACCGGTGCGCCTGGCCACATATTCTGCCACTTCTTTTGAATCACCGGTAATAATTTTAATTATTATGCCTAATTTTTTTGACAGCCCAATAGCCTCTTTGGCTGTAGTTTTTATAGGATCATCAAAAACAAAATATCCCAAAAAAGTCAGCTGTCTTTCGTCGCTAATACTTATGTCTAATTTATTTTTATCTACTTTTTTAAAAGCTATGGCCAAAACTCTTTTTCCTTCTCTACCCTCTCTTTCTACGTCCTCTTTAATTTCTTTTTTATCAAAATTTCCACTAAATTTAGAACAATTTTTTAATATTGATTCTGGAGCTCCCTTAACAATTAATACTTTTCCACCGGAAACCCCCCTAGATACTGCCTGGACTAAAAAAGCAGACCTCATTCTATAAGAATCAAATGGCAGTTCTGAAATTATTTTATATTTCCTAGCCCCTCTCATGATCTCTGCTGGCGCCCTTTGGTATAAAGCCGCATCAAAAGGATTTAATATTTTATCGCCTATTTTTTCTCCGCCAGAACTTAAAGCTCCATACAAAAAACATTTTTTCTTATCAGAAGAAACAGTTTTTTCTAAAGATAATTTATTTTGCGTTAGAGTACCTGTTTTATCTGTGCACAAAACTTCAATGTTGCCCAAGTCCTCAATAGCAGACAATCTTTTTACAACCACATTTTGTTTTGCCATTTTCAAACTTCCTTGTGACAAGGCAAAAGTGACCACTGCCGGCAAAGCTTCTGGCAATATACTGACTATTAAAGCTACTGAAAACAAAGCAAGCTCTAAAACATTACTAAGCCCTTTCAACAAAATATTTGCCATAAAAATTAAAAGAATTGTTGTGGCAACAATTCTTAAAATTAGTTTGCAAAAATATAAAATACTCTTTTCGTACGCGCTCTCTCTTTTTATGCCAGAGACTGTTTTAACAATTGATCCAAAAATTGTTTCTTTACCCGTGGCAACAACAACTGCACTAGCCTTGCCAGAAATAACAGAGGTTCCAGAAAAAATAATATTTTTTGACTTAAAAATTTCTTCTTCCGGGCACGGAAGGCTTTCTGTTACTTTTGAAACTGGCATCGATTCCCCTGTAATAACTGACTCGTTCACCAAAAAATTTTGCAAACTTATTGCCCTCAAATCAGCGGAAACCACATCTCCTGCTTCTAACAAAACTATATCTCCGGGAACAATTAATTTTTCATCAACAATTTCTTCTTTTGAATCCCTTAATACTTTGATTCTTTGAGGAATAAATTTCTGTAAAAGGTATACTGCTTTTTCTGCTCTATATTCCTGGAAAAAACCTATAATAACGTTAATTATTATAAAAGATAAGACTGCTATGCTGTCAACCACCTGGCCTATTAATATAGATATTACTGCTGCAATTAAAAGCAAATATGTAAAAGGAGATTTAAATTGCCTGATAAAAATATCTAAAGCGTTTATATTCCTAACTTTTATTTCATTTAATCCATATTTTTCCAGGGCTAAAACAACCTCTTTTTTTGTGAGGCCGTTTTTAGACGTTCCAAGCAATTCCATTACCTCTCCAACGCTTTTTGCGGTGTAATTGGAAAAAATCATTAAAATTTTATAGCTTAACAAAAATCTCCGTTAATAAAAATGCTATATAAATGAAAAGCAAATACAGTCCTTCTTTTTTAGTTACCTTTTTCCCTGAATATATAAACACCAAATATAAAACACAAGATATCATCATGAAAATTCTAGCTATC
>JAPLZA010000102.1:0-9352 GCA_026395275.1 Candidatus Staskawiczbacteria bacterium
CGACTTTCCCTCTAACCCAGCCGTTGAGTTAACATTTATTATTACACCATTACCTTGCTTCTTCATATAAAACAACGCAGTCTGGCATCCATAAAAATATCCAAAAAAATTAACGTCGAAAAGTCTTTTTAGTTTTTGGATATCCACACTTTCTACTGGGCTTGGCGCTATTTGAACACCAGCATTATTAATCCAAATATCAATCGCTCCATATTTTTTAAAAGCATACTCGCCAAGTTTTTCCAAATCGACTGCAACAGCAACATCCGAAACAAACTTATCTAAAAACAACTCCTTAGATGCGGTTTCAAGAGAATCTGCGTCGTTGTCACTAATCACAACGTGCGCACCTTCAGAAGCAAACATTTTAGCAAGAGCCTTTCCAAAGCCCCTGCTACCACCAGTTATAACAACTACTTTATCCTTTAGCTTCATTTTAAAATCTAGGCTGAGCGGAGGAGGTGGGACTCGAACCCACGAGACCCTTGCGGGTCACAGCTTTCCAAGCTGTTGCAATGGCCACTATGCGACTCCTCCGCTCAGCCTATATTTATTTAATTAATTTTAAAAATCCTACGAAAAGCCTCTCCTCCTTTATAACTTTTAATCTGTTTTTCTCTCAGCCACGCAGATTTTTTATCTTCAAAAATTTCTGAATGAACTAGTCCCCACGGACCTTTATTTTTAGTAGATCTATTTTTACCGGAATTATGATAATAAATTCTCTTCGTTAAATCACTGGTCAAACCAATATAATAATGATTATTCTTTTTACTCTGTATTATATAGACTGTAAACATGTTTTGATAGCTTTTCCCGCCACGGTCCCGCCGGCGGCGGGACGAAGGCGGTGGCCAAGCTGTTGTAATGGCCGCCTCGCAGTCCCGTCGCAGGCGGGATATACGACTCCTCCAAAATTTTTCTAAACTTCCATGCCTCTTAATATTTTTATTCTGTCTTCAATGGGCGGGTGTGTACTGAATAATTTTGCAAACCAGTGTGTCTTCTGCTGGCCTTTATATGGCGAATCAATAAAAAGAGAAGCGGTGGCATCATTGGTAATTCTCATTGGTGTCAGATCGGCTGAAATTTTTTCTAGTGCTTTTGCCAGTCCTTCAGGGTATCTGGTTAACAACGCGCCGTCAGCATCTGCTAAAAATTCTCTTTTTCTGGAAATTGCCAGCTGAACTAAAGTTGCGGCAATTGGAGCTAAAATTGCTGCCACAATTCCTAAAATCATTAAAAGTGCTCCTGCATTTCCGTTATCATCTTTAGACCTTCTGCCCCCGCCCCAAAAGCTAATTCTCATAAAAAAATTAGCAAGCATTGCTACAACTCCGGCTAAAACCGCCACTACTGTAGATAATAACATGTCTTTGTTTCCAATGTGCGAAAGTTCGTGAGCTAAAACTCCCTGCAGTTCTGTTTTATCTAGCCGGTTTAAAAGCCCTTGTGTTACACAAACTACTGCATGTTTTGCGTCTCTACCGGTTGCAAAAGCATTTGGTTGCATTTCTGGGATAATATATATTTTTGGCAAAGGTAAACCAGCTGTTATACAAAGATTTTCAACAACATGATAAAGCTCGGGATTTTTATTATGTTCAATTGGAATTGCCCGGTACATCCCTAAAACAATTTTATCTGACCACCAATAGCTTCCAAAAGACATAAAAACGCTCAAAAATACAGCAAAATATAAAATAGCGCTGTCATTTAACAAATAACCAAATAGCCAGCCAATTGCAATAATAAAGACCAAAAAACCGGTTAATAAAAACCATGTTTTCCTAGTATTAGAATCTGCTTGCGTATAAATACTTGGCATAAATATATACTACGTTAGTTTAGCATATTTACTCATATCTTCAACATCATCCTTCATTAAAGAGAACTTCTTGCCTAACTCTAAAATAATCTCCTTAGCCAAACTGTAAATCGACACCAACTGGTCTTTTTTGGTTATTTCGTTTGGATAATATAAATAAACTTTATTTTTATACATCTCCACGCTTATTTTTCCAGCTTTATCTATAAACATTTGCATAATTTCCGGAGTAAAAATTTGTGTAGCTTCCAACTCGTATTCTTTAGTCACATATAATGTAAAATATTTTTGAAAATCTCCTTCAAGGGTGAGTTTTTTCTCGTTGTCTACAAGTAATGCCATGGAATTAAACCATGTTTTTCTATTATTTAAAAGAATGTTTGGTAACATTGTGTCAAAAAATATTTCTAAAGCTGAGTAGCTTTCAGTATGTTTATTTTTTCCAGAACCTACAACCGTGCTGAAAATAAACAACCTTGTATCTTGGTCAAAATATTTTCCGTAAACAATTTTAGATATATTTTGGTTGTGCCCAAAATCAAATATCGTTCCATCAACAGAAGAAACGTCTCCAGAATCTTCATATTTGTATCCAATGTCAGATGCAAAATGTTTTAAGAAATCTCCCATTGCTTTCTGCCAAAAAAAAGCGAACATACCAAATGCAAGCATTATTGAAACAACTACAATATGTGGAATTTTTGTTAAATATGTGAGCCAACCCGCCAATATAATTACAAAAACCGGCAGAATAATTGAAATTACGTATTTTCTTTTAACGTAAGAAACAAAAATAGCCCAGACCGACTTAACATCTGTGTCTTTTATTTTTTGGAGATCGTCTAATCCAACCATGGGTTAGATTTAAAATTTTACTGAAACTGGCTGTTTCTCTGCCTCAGCTGTTTGGAATAATTCCATTTCTGCAAATCCAAACGATTTTGCTATTATGTTTGCAGGAAAACTTTCCACCTTTATATTCAAGTCCCTAACGTTTGTGTTGTAAAATCTGCGAGCTGCCTGAATTTTATCTTCTGTGTCGGTAAGTTCGTTCTGTAAAGCCAAAAAGTTTGTAGAAGCCTTTAAATCAGGATAATTCTCGGCTACAGCAAACAAACTTTTCAAGGTGCCAGATAACGCGTTTTCAGCTTCTGCCTTGCCAGAAAGCCCCGTAGCGCTCATAGCAGCGGTTCTAGCCTTGGTCACCCTGTCAAACAACTGGCTTTCGTGTATTGCATAACCTTTCACTGTTTCCACTAAATTTGGAATTAAATCGTACCTTCTTTTTGTCTGAACATCAATGTCTGACAAGGCTTCTTTTGCCCTGTTTTTTAATGTTACAAGGCTATTAAACGCGCCTATTACCCACAAAATGGCAATAACTATTACTACTAATATTACTGTTACTATTGTTGTCATATGTTACTTTGGCAAACTTTCAATCAAATCATCTAAATGATGATGCTGAGTGATAAATTTGCAGCTATTTATTATTTTTTATATGAAAGGTGCAAGCAGATTACTACTTTTATTTCGGTAATTCATCTTCAATCAGCATGTTCAAGTGTGGGTGTTGAGCCATGAATTTATAATTAAATAATTTTAATAAAGTTAAAAAATCTTCTAATTCTTCACGAAATGTGTTGGGCCCGGAAAAAACTTCCCACAACTGTTTCACTAAATTTTTAGAATAACGGTGCAAAATTTCATAATCAGACTTATTTTTCAAATAATTCATTATTTGCTTAAATTCTCCCCTGTCGAGCCAAATTCCCTGGCACATTTTACAAAAATCAACCTTGGTTTTTGACTGGTCATAACTGACTTCCTGCAAACCGGCCCTATCAACAGGGCAATGTTTTTCTGTTTTAAAAATTTTAAACTTTGACTTGTCTCTCCATAAATCAACGTCAACCCAATTTAATTGCTGGTCTTTGTGATCTTTCGCTAACCTTAATTCATCCTTATCAAACCAAACACCCAAACACCTTGGACAGTAATCAACTTCCACGTTATGGAATAAAATCTTTTCTAAATATTCTTGATCATTTGGACACTCCATATATTTATAATATACAAAATTTAACAAAAATACAATAAAAAAGCCCTGCGGAAAACCGAAGGGCACAACTAGACAGAACCTTTACTTCCTAGCTCTTGGGCGAACAAAATTTGCAGCTCGCGGCCTCTCCTTGGTCTGCCGGGCTTATGGGCTGACGCCTCCAAATAATATCAACCATTTTCACAAAGTAATTACAAGCTGGACACCTGCGAAGTTGAGTTAAACCATTTTCGTCTTTTAGAATCGCTTGTTCACTCATGGTTATTCTCCTTCTTGGTTATTGTGGCTGAAAAACACAAAAGAGGATTTTGAAATTTTTGCGCGCTTTCTTCTTCTTATTCTCAGCCAAACATTGACCATTTAACTGTTCCGGAGTTCCGGTAAATTCTTCAAATGATGATCCTATCAATTTCCCTCTTCTGTTGTAATGATGCCACGTTAAGCAAGTATAAATTGTCATGATTGTTCTCCTTTGTTAATATGCCAGGTCAACAAGCCCCAGCGCAGTTCGCCTGACCACGGCATATTGCAATGTCATAAGCTTCTCTTGCTTATCCAAATGTTTGGGCTTAGCCTGAGGCCCATAAACAACAAAAAATGCCAACAAGGCCACCATTCCTGCCAACAACTTATTAGCGTTCATGTCATTCTCCTTTGTAAAGGTTCTAAATAAAGATTACCATTTTTTTACGACCTGTCAAACAAAAACAGCCCTTTCGGACTGTTTTTTTGAAAGCGAGGCAATAAACTTTTTACAGTCCCTGGTCCACTTGCCCGTAGAGGCAAAGGGGGTTTACCAGCAGACGGAAAAAAGTTTGTTGCCGAGCGAAAATTGCCGAGCGACTTTAGTAGTCTCCTGGGTTTATTGACGGAACGTGATTTGGGCACCCTTCTTTCTTAGGTAACTCTGAAATAACCGCTTCAGTTGTTAAAAGCATAGAAGCTGCTGAAACAGCGTTTTCTAAAGCTGTTCTAGTAACTTTTGTTGGGTCGACAACTCCGGCTTTTATTAAATTTTCATAAACCATTGTTGCGGCATTAAAACCAAAATCGCCCTGCCCCTCTTTTACTTTTTGGACAACAACTGCTCCATCAATTCCTGCGTTTTCAGCAATTTGCCTTACCGGTTCTTCAATAGCTCTTTTTAAAATATTTACACCGGTTTTTTCATCTCCTTCCGCCAAAACCATTTCTAAAGCCGGCAAGGTTCGCAACAAAGCAACTCCACCGCCCGGCACTATTCCCTCTTCCACAGCAGCTCTGGTTGCGTGCAAAGCATCTTCTAATTTATGCTGTTTGGCTTTTTGTTCAACTTCTGTTGCAGCTCCCACTTTTATAACTCCAACTCCACCGGAAAGTTTTGCCAGCCTTCCCTGTAATTTTTCTTTGTCAAAATCTGAAGTAGCCAAACTTATTTCTTTTCTAATTGCTCCAATCCTTTTTTCTATTTCCTCTTTCCCTCCCTTCCCTTCTACTATAGTAGTGTTTTCCTTTGTGGAAATTACGCGCCTTGCTTGCCCCAAATCGCCTATTTCTGTGTTTTCTAATTTCATTCCAATTTGTTCTGAAACAACTTTAGCTCCCGTAACAATGGCAATATCTTCTAACATTTCTTTTTTTCTGTCGCCAAATCCCGGAGCCTTCACTGCCAAAGCTGAAAAAATTCCCCTTATTTTATTTACAATTAAAGTTGTTAAAGCGTCGCCATCAACATCATCGGCAATTATTACCAATTCTTTTTTGCCTGCCTTAACTAATTTTTCCAGCAAAGGCAAAATTTCCTGTAGTGAACTTATTTTTTTATCTGTAATTAAAATATATGGCTCTTCCAAACTTGCCTCCATTTTTCCTGCCTGACCGGCAGGCAGGTCTGTGTTGGTAACCATGTAACCTGAAATATATCCCCTATCAAACTGTAAACCTTTTACAATTTCTTTTGATAAACCAAATGTTTTTGATTCTTCGGTTGTAATTACTCCATCTTTGCCAACTTCTTCCATAACTTCGGCAATTAAATTTCCCATTTCTTCATCTTGAGCTGAAATTTTTGCAACCTGAGCTTTTTCTTCGCGGGTGCTTATTTGTTTTGACATTTCTCTTAAAGCCTTAACAACCGCATCTTTTGCCATTATAATTCCTTTTCTAAGCGCCAAAGGGTTTGCTCCGGCGGCAACATTTTTTAAACCTTCTGTGGCAATTGCTTGGCACAGCAAAACAGCTGAAGTTGTGCCGTCTCCGGCAATGTCATTTGTTTTGCTGGCAACTTCTTTTATAATTTCAGCTCCAATGTTTTCAATGTTATCTTCCAACTCAATGTCTTTGGCAATTGTTACGCCGTCATTTGTAATTGTTGGCGAACCAAAACCACCCAAAACAACGTTTCTGCCCTTTGGCCCCAAAGTTACTTTCACCGCATTTGCCACCTTGTCTAATCCACTTTTTAATATTTTGCGAGCATCCTCGCTGTATTTAATTTGTTTAGCCATATTATTGATTATTTTATATATTATTTAACTATTAGCGAGGGATTTCTACTAAGAGGACGCCCTCACGGAGGCGCCCGTTGTGGCGCTGAGTGAGAAGCACGGATAAAATTGCATAAAATTTAAATTGCAATTTTAGACGATGCTGTGCTCCTCGTGTAGAATCCCGAGCGATTTATTCTATAACTGCTAGTATATCTGACTCGCTTGCTATTAGATATTCTTTTCCGTTGACTTTCACTTCACTTGGCCCATATTTTGTAAACAAAACTTTGTCACCCGGCTTTATCTGCATTGGAATTATTTTTCCTTCCGGAGTTGTCCTGCCTTGCCCAATTGCAATAACTTTTCCTTCTTCAGACTTCTCTTTGTTGGCGGTTTCGGGCAAAAATATACCGGCTTTTGTTTTTTCCTCTTCTTTAATTGGTTCTATTAAAATGTGATCTCCCAACGGTTTTATGTTCATAATTTTTTGTTAGTTAATATACTATAATTTAGTCGATAAAAAAACTTTTGTCAAACAAAAAATCCTGTACTTTTTACCTTCTAATTTTAGAAGACAAAAACTACAGGATTAATTTGCTGTTTTTATAATCAATAATTCAAGCAAAGCTTTTGCCTGAGTTGTTGCATCTTGCTTTGTTTGACTGTTTGTAAACTTTTGCCACTGGGCAAAAATTTCTTTGTCATTTAAGGCTCTTACTGCTGTTTCCAAAGAAAGCCTGGTGTCAAAATCAATTTCCTTATTAGCCAACAAAATTTGCTCTTCAAATGTGTTCCTAAAATCCAAAATCTTTCTACTTGTCTGTGCTTGCAAATAAATATTAGCTTCTTTTGAATATGTATAAATTGTAAACACATTCACTGCTATTAAAAGGCAGGTGAAAATAGAAAGTATTGTTATAAATATTGTTTTCTTTTCCATGTTTTATTTATTGTTTATTATTTCGACCTTTAATAATCATTATAATCAGTAAAATAACCACCGCAGTCAGCAACAAAACCACCATTAACTGCCAGTTAAACCAAGTCGGCAAAAAGCCTTTCGCCTTCATTTCAATATCCATTTTTACTCCATTGTCTTCTTTTATGGTAAACGGTTTACTCTTAAAGTCGGCGTAGTTTACTGCGGTAGCAGAAATATAATATGTGCCTTGCGGAACTAAGAAAGAATATTTTCCTGTGTCATCGGTTACCATTGGATTTTTCTGGAAAAACTTATCAGCCGGCCATAACTCATATTTCGGGACCTGCCCTGAGCCTGCCGAAGGGTTTAACCAATATAAAGAAACAGTGGCGCTTGCAATTCTTAGCTTTCCATCGGGCGTTTGCTTATAAACATAACCTTCGGGGTCAACCTGCGCAGTTAATTTTGTTTCTGTGGGAATTAATTTTTTATCTTTATACTCTATAACAGTTGTAATTTCATATTGCCCCTCATTTGCCGGAGCTGAAATGTTGGCTGTGAAAATTCCCGGCTTTGTTTCAACATATGCAAATTTTTGCACCAAAAGTCCGCTTGCCCCAGAGCTCTGAGGAGCCGGCTGGTTTATTGCTCCCGTTAAAGCTGCCCTAAATAATTTTGCAAAACTATTCTGAGGCGCCTGGTAACTTACAGGACTGTTTAAAGTTATAAGTCCAACAACACTGTCAGCAGGTTTGTCAGGCTTAATAACCAACTGCATGGACTTTCCGGCAATTGTTTTAATTTTCTGTTGGGTGTTGCCTTGTTTGTCTATAACAAATGCCGAGCTAAAATCAATTAATTCTCCCGATGCTCTGGCGAAAACAAGGTTTGTAGGAATTTTTGCCAAAGCATCTGCGCTTAAGTCGGCCAGCGGGATTCCCTGCATAGATGCCAAAGCATTTACCTGCAGACCTTCTGGCGAAATTGTTTGGGTTAGTCCTGGTAAATATAATTCTGTTTGGCTTAACTTGGCAACGTCCTGTAAATTATTCAAATCAACATTCAAGGCAACCAATGTTTTCTTTAATTGAGGTAGTTTATCTGCAAGTGAACTAATGTCTGTTGCAACCGGCGACAATGCAAACCCATTCAAAGGATTTACACTCATAATGTTTAAACCCTGCAAAGCGCTTGGAGTTTGTTGTGGCACGCTTTCAGAAATTGGCGGGTAGTTAATTTGAGGAGTTTGTTGCTGACCTGTAAATAAGCTTGTAATTTGGCTAATAATGCTTGTAGCTGGCGTGGTGTTGGTGCTGGTTGGAGCGGCAACATATCCGTTTGCTCCGTTAAGGCTAACAGTAAAGCTTGAAATGTTTAGTGCCAAAGAAAGGTTTCCAAGGCTGTCAATTACAGTAATTTTACAGTTTGCGTATGTTGCGTAGTCTAACTTGGTAAATGTTATTGTGTTGCTTCCCACAGAGGCTGTGCCAGTTGTAGATGAACAACCACCCGAGTAAGCAATGGTTCCGGCTTTTGTAGAGCTAAATGTGTAGTTTGGCGTGGTGTTGCTACCTAAAGCCGGCACAGGAGTTACCTCGGCCAAAACCGGCGCTATTTTATCTATGTTGATAGTGTGTGATACGGTTGCTTGCGTGTTTCCGGCGTTGTCTTGAGAAGCGTATCTAAAATAAGATGTTCCTTGTGTGGAAATTGTAATTTGGTATGGCGAATTCAAAGTTGTTCCTGATGCTGGGTCGCAAGTGTTGTTGGTGTCGGTGCAGTATTTTGTGTAAGCAAGTGCCGAACCGCCCACATCAGTTGGCGTAAGTGTGATTGTCTGGTCTGAATTAACCCAAACATTATCGTTTGCAAAATTATCTGTGGTGCTTGGAGCTGTTTTATCAATTTTTATTGTTGAGCTTTCTATGGATTCGGTGTTGTTTGCATTATCAACAGAATTATATCTTATGTAGCTTGTGCCTTCGGCTGAAATGATTGGTTTGTTTCCCGAGTCATATGTTGTTGCGGGTGTGCAGGTGTTTGCCGTGTCAACGCAATATTTTGGATAACCC
>JAPLZA010000102.1:9382-12013 GCA_026395275.1 Candidatus Staskawiczbacteria bacterium
CCGTTGCACAACCTGTGCCCCCGGCGTTGTCAGCGCACGACAAAGTGACAGAAGCACTGGCTCCCGACACATTTCCAAATGTGTAGCTTCCGGCGTCTGCCGTTGTCGTTGGAGCAATTATGTCGTAGGCTTCCGACGATGTAACTGTGGCAAAAGTTGCAGGCGCATTTTGGTTATTGTATTCAGTCTTTATCCAGCCGGCTGTGTGCGCGGTATCTGAAACCTGAACTTCATCTAGGGAGCCACTTAAATTTTGCGAGGTATATCCTCCAATTTTTATAGAAACTGGAGAAGAATAAAAATTGCCGGTTTGACTGCATTGTTTAACTGCAACTCCATTTTTATAAAATATTATATATGAACCATCATAAGTTACCACAACACGATACCATTGGTTATTAGATAATGCATCTCCTGAATCTATTGTACATTTCTCGCCCCAAGAATCGCCAATATTGGCTCCCAAAGAGAGTCTATTTGAAGCACCTAAAAATCTAAATTCCCAAGGCGCTATGGAAGAAAAGTCAGTTTTACCGACAATTAAATCATAATTTGCAGAAGTTGTATCTAGATAAACCCAAGCACTAGCAGTCAAACTATTCGTAAATGTAGATGAAATAGGTACATTTACATAATCATTATTACCATCAAAACTTAATGAGCCATCGACTTGCCCCGCAGTTTGTATCGGTCCATTTATTGGAGTCCCTGTATTTCCATTACTTGTTGAATCAGCGTTATCTACTCCTGTTGCTTCCTTCAAGTGCCACACGCCTTTGTAATTTGCATCCCACACATTTTGGCTTCCATAAGTGGAACTTGCCACGGGTTCGGTGGCAGACGAATTTCCGTAATACATGTAAATTACGGTGTCGGCGGTGTGCGACAGTGTTGGAATTTTCACCCACGCGGTTAAAGTGCCAGCGGAGTAAGATTCAACTTCACGCGCAAGTTGTGTTGTGCCATTTGATTGTGTAAACCTTATGTCAGTTCCGTTTGCGTTAACATTGGTCAAACCTGTCAGCGAAATTAAAACCGGAAAGTTGGCTTCGTTTTCAGTGCCATTTCCAACTTTAGTGTGGTCAATGGTAATTTGTTTTCTGTATCTCCACGGAGTCATCCAGGCTTGAGTGCTATTGATAATAATTGTTTGACTCTTTATTGGGGTTTCTGAGTTGTTTACTGCATCCGTAGAGAAGTACCTTATATAAGAGGTACCTGCGGTTGATATGGTTTGCGGAGTTGTGTATACGCCGAAGGTTGTGCCGTTAACTCCTGGCGTGCAATCGTTAGTGAAGCTTGTGCAATAATATGTGGCTAAACACCCTGCTCCGTTGCTATCGGCACAAATAAGCGAAACTGAAACCGCATCAGCCGATTCTGTTCCAAAACTATATCCCCCGCCATCAGCTACTGTGCTTGGCGAGATTGTGTCAATTTTTACAGTTTTACTGACTGTTGTTTGCACGTTTCCGGCGTTATCAGCTGAAGCGTATCTAAAATAGCTTGTGCCTTCCGTGGCAATTGGCACTGCCGAGCCATACGCGGTTCCCGAAGCAACTACGCAAGTGTTTGTGGTATCAACGCAATATTTTGTGTAAGCAAATCCCGAGCTTGGCGAGGCATCGGTTGGCGTTAAAGTAATTGTCTGGTTGCTGGTTTGCCAAGAATCGTTGTGTGTGAAATTATCGCCGGTTGTTGGGAAAACCGTATCAACTGAAAATGTATTTGTATCAGAAGCTGTTACATTTCCTGCTAAGTCTTGGGCGTAGGATTTGAAAGTGTATGAGCTTCCGTTGGATAGGCCGGTGAAGGTTTGTGAGTATTGATTTGCGCTTGCGTCATACAAAGATTTAATTTCATCTGCCGAGAGAGCTCGGTTGTATATTTGCACGTCGTCAATGGAGCCACCGTATGATTGATATGAGCCTGATCGATATGCACCAAGTACTACCGGTGAAGAAACTGTCTGTTCAATACTAGAATCAGAATACGCTTTATTTGCTACCTCTGAACCATCAACATAAATACGCATTGTGGCTCCGTTCCATGTTGCTACCACATGCACCCATTGATTAATAGAATAAGCATTATCCGCTGTGTCCAGGTCAGACCGTGATCCATTTTCTCCCTTTAAATTAAATTGAATTTTTTTAGTTGGCCCACCCAAATCAAGATCGAAAGCCATATCTGTCGGGTCTGTATATGTGCCGATAGGAGTAGTGTAATCCGAATCGGTTTGATAAAACCAGCCGGCGACTGTCAACCCAGTCTGACCAGCAACATTAAGCGTAGTTTCCACATAATCGCTCGAACCATCAAAAGTCATTGCCTTGCCGAGTTTGCCGGTGGTCGTCAAAGCTGAAGTATTTTGCACCGAAGTTCCGTTGTTGTTGCCCATGTAGTCGGTGACAGTTTTGTTGCCGGCGTTGTCTTCCATTCTCCACCAGCTGACCAGTGAGTTGTTCCAATCGTTAACTACCGAGTGGGTGGTGTTGTTGTCTCCTGAATCTATGAGGACGCTGGCGCTTGTTGAGTTTTTGTATTCGCCGTCAGTTGGTGTTCCGTAGGCGTAGGAGATTGACGGGGCTGAAGTGTCTACCGAGAAAGTATTAGTTCCAGACACGCCCA
>JAPLZA010000102.1:12072-26692 GCA_026395275.1 Candidatus Staskawiczbacteria bacterium
ATCTTGCGCATATGCTTTGTAGGTGTGGCTTCCGTCGGCTAATGTGGAGCTGTGGCTTATCGCTGTGCCGTTGTAGAGGGCTGTGATTTCATCAGCTGTCAGCGCGCGGTTGTATATTTGCACGTCGTCGATTGTATGATTTGACCATTGTCCAAGATGAAAGTCTTCATTATTTGAAGATGTAAAATTGCTTACAATATTTTCAGACCCCACTAAACTACCATTAAGATATATTTTTCTAGAAGACCCATCATATGTTCCGGTGATAAAATTCCAAGCATTATAGTTCAAAGTTCCAGCCGTTAATTGGCCGTCTCCAATAGATGGAAAGCTATTCAATACTACCACATCGCCAGTATGGCCTAAAGTCCAACCATTGACACGATATACGTCTCTACAAGTCCCACCATTACAATTGGCAGTTGGGTAAATCCATGCACTAACGGTAATTGTATTATTAAAGTTCAGACTACTCGAAGGAGAAACTGTAACATATTGACTTCCAGAACCATCGAAGATATATGCGCCACCGAGTTTGCCAGAGGTTGTGTATGTGGCGCCGTGGTTGGTGCCGTTGTTACCATTGCCTGAGCTGTCTGTTAGGTCACCATTCATTCGCCACCAGGAGACAAGTGAAGAATCGAGGTTTGGAACAAGCGAGCCGAGGTTGTCATCAGTTGCAGAAGCAGAAATTGAAACTGAAGAAGAATTGTAATTTGCTCCGTTGGTTGGGGAAGAAACAGAAACGACGGGAGAAACGGAATCGACAGAAAATGTATTTAGCGATGAAGCCGTCACGTTTCCCGACAAATCTTGCGCATATGCTTTGTAGGTGTGGCTTCCGTCGGCTAATGTGGAGCTGTGGCTTATCGCTGTGCCGTTGTAGAGGGCTGTGATTTCATCAGCTGTCAGCGCGCGGTTGTATATTTGCACGTCGTCGATGGAACCAGAGAAATATCGATCATATCCAAATCCATAACCAATTCTTACTTCTCCAAAACTTGAAGGCCATGAACTAAATGATTGATTTATCTTCTGTACGCCATTAATATAAGCGGAAAGAGTGTTATCGTTCCGCATAGCAACAACATGATACCATGTGCCAGTTGCTATATTGACACCCAAATCTATATTGACCACGCCACCAATAACGAGTGCAAAATTTCCAATAGGAGTGTAAGTATGATCGCTATATTGTTCAAATCTTGGACCAACATTACCGCCACCAGCGCTCCAGTTTGCATCAAATGGATTTCTAAAACCAGAAAGCGATGATGAATTCATCCAGAAGGACACTGTCCAATTTGAGCTAGGACTAATCTCAGAAATGTTGCCTGCGTCCACATACCCGCTTGTTCCATCAAATGTCATCGCATTTCCAAATTTGCCAGCAGTGTAGGTAACTCCACCATGCGCAGTGCCGTTATTGTTGCCCATGTAGTCAGTGGCGTCGCCCTCCCCTCGCCACCAGGAGACGAGCGAGTTGTCCAAGTCTGGCACCAGCGAGCCGAGGTTGGCGTCGCTTGCCGAGGCGGAGAAACTCACTGATGAATTATTGTAGCTTGCCGAGTTTGCTGGAGATGCGACGGTGGCTACTGGGTTGGTTGTGTCTATGGTGAATGTGCGGGGGGTGGTGGCGGTTATGTTGCCTGCCAGGTCTTGGGCGTAGGATTTGAAAGTGTATGAGCTTCCGTTGGATAGGCCGGTGAAGGTTTGCGAGTATTGATTTGCGCTTGCGTCATAGAGAGAGGCAATCTCATCTGCTGACAACGCGCGGTTATAGATTTGAACGTCGTCGATGGAGCCACCAAAAAGTGTACCTGTATCATAATAGGCGCCAATCCATAGAGGTGTGTTTGCAGATTTGATTGGACCGGTGAAATTTTGTGTCTCCGTTTGTTGCACTCCATCAACAAACATTTTTTGTGTTATGCCGTCCCAAACTCCAACAATGTGATGATAATTATTGTCATCGAGCTGACTATTTGAATGGGCTTGTTTTGAATTGCCACTTGAATCAAATAAAACAAAATCTGCATAATTATTGTAAACGGATAAATTAAAACATCTATTAGCCGCTGTGTCTTTTGATATTAATCCGCCATTACCCCCTCCCGATGATGAATATTTTACCCACGCGGAAAGAGTAATTGCATTAGTTATATTAAAGCTTGCATCGTTCCCCGCGTCTACATAACTGCCGCTTACCCCATCAAACGTCATTGCGTTACCAAACTTTCCACCTGTATAAGTGACCCCGCCATGTGCAGTGCCATCATTGTCGCCAATATAATCATTCGCGTTTCCTTCACCTCGCCACCAACCGACAAGTGAGTTATCAAAATTATTTACAACCGAGTGGGTGGTGTTGTTGTCGGAAGAGGTTATGATGACATTGGCGCTTGTTGAGTTTTTGTATTCGCCGTCAGTTGGTGTTCCGTAGGCGTAGGAGATTGTTGGGACTGAAGTGTCTACCGAGAAAGTATTAGTTCCAGACACGCCCACGTTTCCTGCTAGGTCTTGGGCATATGCTTTGTATGTGTGTGAACCGTCGGCGAGAGTTGAGGTGTGTGAAATGGCTGTACCGTTGTAGAGGGCGGTGATTTCGTCGGCGGTCAGCGCGCGGTTGAAAATCATGGTGTCGTCGATAGAACCGGAGAAAAGTTGCGCTCCCCCTCCAATATAAAAGCTGTCACCATTATTTATACTTCCAGTTCGAGCCAAAATATCTAATGTCCCATCTGCAACTCCATCTTTGTAAAAAGTTAATATTTTTGTTGTCCTATTTACAGAAAAACCAACCAAATGCCATTGATTATCATTGAGTGCGGTATTACTCTCACCAGTAGTCCATGCTCCATCTCCAAAATAAATATATTGGTGTCCATCGGGCCAAAGATACGATAGAAAACCAGTCAGTCCAGAATATTTAACAGTCAAACTACCATATATTGCTTGAGATGTTTTTATCCATTGAGATATAGTAAAATCACCTGTTCCAAAATTAAGATTTGAAGGATTTCCAACATCAATATAATCACTCGTTCCATTGAAGGTCATAGCCTTACCGAGTTTTCCTGCTGTGGTAAGTGCCGAAGTATTTTGCTGGGCTGTTCCGTTGTTTACTCCCATATAATCCGTAACAGTTTTGTTGCCGGCACTATCTTCCATACGCCACCAGCTGACTAAACTGGAATCAAGGTTTGGAATCAGCGAAAACGCATTTGAATCACTTGCAGAGGCGGACATGGAAACTGATGAAGAATTGTAATTTGTGCCATTTGTTGGAGAAGAAATTGAGACGACGGGCGGAGTGGAATCAAAAGTCCAGTTGGTATTGTTGCCCGAGTCTGTGATATTGAGTCCGGCGGTAGAGATGGCTGTGCCGTTTGTGTTGTTGGAATCTTTGACATCAAGATAACTGAAAGTTCGTGTGCCTTGCGGGTCAAATTTCCATTGGGTGCCGGTGGCGCTCGAGCGGAGCGAGAGTAAATTGCTCGATGCGCCGTTTAAGGTGAGGGTGTTGCTGATAGCCTGCGTGCTTCCTTGTCCAAAAGTGAGAGTGTCGGCGCTTGAAACTGATTTTGTTAAGTTATAAAAAGTGTTGGACGAATTTATGCTTTGTGAGGTTCCGTCTAAAGTAACTGTTCCCGAGCGCGGTGTAAAGATTCCGCCGTTGTTTTCCCAGTCGCCTGCCACATTGATTGCATAATTGCTTCCCGAGGCGGTATCTAGTGTGCCGGAGTTTAATGTGAGGTCGCCGTTCACGGTCAAAGCTCCGCCGAGTGTCGTGGTGGCTACGCTAGTCGCCGGCTCGTTGCCCGCCGCCAAAGCGGCAACTTCGCCGGCCGACAATGCGCGGTTGTAGATGCGAACATCGTCGAGCTTACCTGTAAATTTTTGCCCACTAAACCAATTCAATCCGGCAATTTGAATTGCGGCAGTGTTTTGAATATTTCCTAGACTATCCGATACAGTATCAACCAAAACTCCATCTTTATAAAGTTTTATTGAAGAATTTTCCACACGAACAAGTGCGGCATGGTGCCACTGTCCATCTGCAGAATTAATAGAGTCAGACGCTTCCGTTTCTCCTTGAACACCACCCGTCAAAATACCAGAACTTATTTCCATCGCAAGCGCATTATTGGTGCCAGGTTCTTGTTTTGTAATTAATCTTTGTAAATTTGTTGTATCTGATGACAAATACCAAAGAGAAGCAGTCCACGTATCAAGACTGAGATTCGTTGAATTTGGAATATTTATATAATCATCCGCCCCATCAAAACTCAGCGCCTTTGCATTCGTGAAATTCGTCGGAGCGGTTGTGCCGGAAATCGTAGCGCCGTTGTTGGTGCCTGTATTTCCGTAGCCGGAAGAATCTGCAACGCTCGTGCCACTCGTTTCATCCATTTTCCAATAACCCACTAATCCATCGTTTAAAGTTAAATTATTAAAACTTTGTCCGCCGGGGGTGAGGGTTTGGTTGCCGGTGTTGTTGAGGAGGACGGTGCTGGTGCTTGGGGTGAAAGTTCCACCTGTTATTGTCCAAGGTCCGGGGTCGGTAATTTTCCCCGAGCCTGCTGTAAATGTTCCCCCGGCTTGGACATATCCTGAAGTGCCGAGGGTGACGGTGTAAGTAGAGCTTTGGGTGATGGTGCCTGTGTAGCCGGAAGCAATGTTTATGCCTTTGACGCTGATGTTTGTGTCTATTGTGCAGTTGCCTGAGGCAGAAGAATCAAAACTAACTATGTCTGTTGCCGTCGGCACAACTCCGCCTTGCCAGTTCCCCGCTGTGGACCATTTGTTATCGCCACTTCCATTTGTCCAGACTGTGCTACCGGTGCTAATACTGCCAACGGTAAATGTTCCGCTTGAAGTGAATGTGTGTATTTCATTGCCACCTGAATATGTAACCGTCCCGCCTGATGCTGTAAGAGAACCTGTCGGGAAACTTATTATTACAATTCCCGAACCACCTGAAGCACCATTAATATTCTCATTTCTGTCGCAACCACCACCTCCGCCACCTCCTGTATTTATTGTGCCTGCAACAGCAGGAGCAGAACAATTAGAACCTGCCCCACCACCACCCAAACCACCAGAACCACTGGTACGACCTATAACACTTCCACCACCTCCGCCACCTGCATAATAAACAGCAGTTCCTGATATTGAATATTGCAAACCATTTCCGCCATTTCCTGAAACATCTCCGACAGCATCAGCCCCAATTGCACCTGCTCCTCCACCACCTCCTCCACGACCATTATCTGTGATTCCTAAACCACCATTATTACCTTGTCCAATCGGATTTGCTAAACCTTTTGCACCTGTAGAATATCCTCCGCCACCACCAGAACCACCATCTGCTCCAGTTCCACCGCCTCCGCCACCACCAGTTGCGATGATAGAACCAAAAGCAGAGTTGCTGCCACTATCAGCGGCCGTAGTAGCTACAGCATGGTTTATTCCTGCTCCTCCAGCTCCAACTGTTACAGTATAATTTCCAGATGTTACTGCATAATTCGAATTATAAACTAAACCACCTGCGCCACCACCTCCTCCTGCTCCACCACCACCTCCAGCAACAACAAGAACTTCCACATTTGTTATGTTATTTCCCTCCGCTCCTTCCACGGAATAAAAAGTGCTTGGGGAATTTTGGTTTGCGTATTCAGTGGCTATCCAGCCTGGGGTGCGCGCAGTGGAGGAGATGCGGTACTCATCTAATAATCCATTAAATTTATTCATGTTACCAGCATCATCTCCCATAATATCCTCGGGGTCAGTGTAGGTTGGAAGTGTTCTAGAATCAGTAGCTGATCCTATTGCGACCGCATCTTTCAAAATATTCCAGCTGTTTCCTTGCCTAGTAATAGCAACATGATACCAAGTATTTGTTGAAAAACCGTGGTTAACTTCTAAAACCTGATCCTCGTCAGCCGTGCCGAATCTTATGGTTGTATTGCCTATATAGAAACCATTTTGACTCGCTCTTCCGACTGGCCCCTGAACATATGGACCAACCTCATTAGGGTATCTATTCCCTATCGGTAGAGAATTAAAATAAATGAGAAAATCTATTGAGAAATCATTAGCCCCAAAATTAAAATCATTACTATTTGGAATTCTTATATAATCATCCGCCCCATCAAAACTCGTGGCCCCATCCACTTTTCCTGTCGCTCCAAAAGTAACTCCACCCGATTCTGTTCCGTCGTTGTTGTTTGAAGTTGAATCAAGCGCAGGGCTAGCAGAATCTCCTAAATGCCACACGCCTTTGTAGTTTGTGTCCCACACATTTTGCGAGCCATAGGTGGAATCAGCATCGGGTTCCGAAGCCGAGGAATTGCCGTAATACATATATATGACAGTGTCGGCGGTGTGGGAGAGAACTGGGATTTTGACCCAAGCGGTCAATGTGCCTGTTCCGGGGACGTAGCTCTCGATCTCACGAGAGAGCGGAGTACCCCCATCGGCTGTGGTAAAGCGGATGTCCGCGCCACCTGTGGCAATGCCCGAAAGGCCGGTGAGGGAGATGAGCACGGGGAAGTTTGCTTCGTCTTCTGTTCCGCTTCCCACCTTTGTGTGGTCAATGGTTATTTTCTTTCTGTTATTCCAGCCAGAGAGCCATGTCACATTGTTTTCCTGACTTGCGAAAGTTAACTGGTTTCCCGACACCCCTTGGTTATAGTATTCAAACTTTATCCAGTCGGCACTGCGTGCGGTGTTTGAAATTCTAACTTCATCAAGACCATCTTGTAAATAATAGTTATATGTCCCCTGACGTCCAATTTCCCATGTTGACGTTATCGGATATATTGTTCCAGAAACATTAGTTAAATTTATATCTTGCGAATTATTTATGTATGTACTCCAGTTATCGCCATTTCTAGTCACAACAACATAGTTCCAAGCATTTAGAGTTAGAGAATGCGAACCAATTCCATTTCCACCTGAATCTGCATTGATCATATTCCAACTTGAACCATTAGAACTAGCCCAAATATTTACATTTCTTGTTCCTTGATAATCGGTATCAACCCAGAATGTCCAAACATCAGAGGCAACACCAGAGCCAAAAATAGATCCTCTATGTCCTGTTGTAGTTGGATAAATCCAAAAACCAACTGTGAAATTTCCTGAGCTAAAATTAAAATTCGTATTGCTTTGCGTGGTGAGATATTGACTGCTCCCATTAAAACTCAACGAGCCATCAATTTGTCCTGCGGTTTGCGTTGGACTATTCGTTGGTGTTGCTGTATCTGCGTTAGTTGTTGAGTCTGCGACATTTGCTCCCGTTGCTTCCTTTAAATGATAAACCGCTTTAAAATTTGAATCCCACACATTCGCCACACTCTGCCCATCGGAAGCTCCCGAATTTCCATAATAAACATAAATAGTCGTGTCGGCTGAAGATGAAACAGTGGGCACTTTGACCCAAAAGTTTGCGGTAGCAGATGCTCCTCCTCCACCAGTCCAACTTTCCCTTTCATAATACAAAGTAGAGCGTCCGCCGGAGTCGGTAAATCGGATATCGTAACCGGTAGCTAAGGCTAAAGCTAAGTCAGCGTCTGAAGTGACTTTTACTAAAAGAGGAAAGTTTGATAAATCAGAAGTAACATTTGTCTTATCTATGGTAATCTTTTTTCTGTGCGCCCAGCCGGTCAGCCAAGCCGTCGGGTCAACAATGTAATCAATGTCGAGGTCAGCGCCAGTAATTTGTAAATCAAAAACATCTGTTGGTGTTTCTAAACCTGTTAAGTCTGTGCGGTAGGTGTTTTCAGAATTTATTCCTTCTATGTTTGCAACTAAGCTTCCTTGTGTTTGATTTCCGTCACTGTCTGTGTAAACAGGATATATTTTAATCGCGCCCATTTTTGTCCCTCCTTCGCCAGAGGCTACGGAAGGGCGAGTGTGTATGGTAATATCTTTTGTTTTATCTAAAATATCGTTGAAAGTGACACGCACATAATCGTTTGCCGGAATTGTGGCTGTTGTGTTGTCTTGGGTTTGAGTTTGCGGGTAAACATCTTCTAAAATGTTTTGGTCTGAATCTAGGTGGAAGGCTTTGGAAATGAAGATGATTTCGAAGATTTGGTCAGATAAATGCGGAACAGTCCATTCTACGTAATCAAGTTTTCCATTGCCATCGGTGTCATAGGCATGGAATGCGACATCTTGGTCTTTATCTGATTTCCATTTAATATGTATTTTTGATTCTTGTCCTACTTTGTATATCTCTGGAATTTTTGTTGATGCTAAAACATCAACCATGGGAGCCAGTGGATCTTCACTTGGAGCTGAAACCGAAACAATTTTTCCTGTGTCGGTGGCTTGCTCGGTAATTTGCGGAGCTGATGTTTGGTAATCAACTTTTACGTAGTCGTCTGTGCTAGCTGTTGATGATGCCGAAGATGACGATTGGCTTGAACTAGAAGAACTCGAAGCGGAGGAAATAGTTTGATCGTTTGAGTTTTGGTCATTGGATACAGAACTTGCAGATGAGCTCGAAACTGATGAGGCCGGGGCGGATGAACTGGAACTCGGGGCGTTCTGGGAAGACAAATCCACCACTGTGGCATCGGGCGCAGGTGAAAGCTCGGGGCTTACAGCTTCTGTGATTGTTTGCGCCACATTTTCCACTGCGTCTCCAATGTCAGCTATTAAAAACTTCTTTAAGCTGTCTAATAAACCTGCTGCAAAATTGTTTCTTGGCTGGTTTGCAATGGCAAGCTGGTTTTTTTGTTTTAAAGATAACTGTTGTTTTGGAGCTTGTGCCAATATTTCTTTTGCTTCTTTTGTGGCTACTGTTGTAATTTTAATGTTTCTTGCTTGTTTGGGAAGTTTTAACAAATATTTTCCCGAAGCAATGTCACTTTTCTTTACTAAAGTTGACCACTCAACCGGGTTTCCTCCTGCTACGATGGCAACTGTTTTAACTGTTTTTGCTGTGTTGATAACTGCAACTTGGTTTGCTTGGCGGGGGAATAAAACCGGGCTTGCCAACACCACAAAAACGCTTACAGCTAAAAGCAAAGAAAAAACACCCGTAACCTTTTGAGGTGAGGGCATTTTAGAGAAGTTAATAAAGCTGGGGACTGGGTTAAAGCCTGGGGCAAACGCTTGTTGGTTTGGAAATATCTGAAACTTCTTACGGTCTTTTCTTAGCTGCTGATTAGAAACAAAAACTTCCGGTTGTAAAACCTTTTTTATTCCTCGCTTTGCTGGTTTAGAAACCCTTTTTGTTTTTTTGGTTTCCATGCAAATTTACCAATGGTAAATATTCTTTAATAATACTAAAAATAAAAAACAATTACCAGTGGATAAGTGTGAATAATTTTTCAACAAAAAACCGCTGTCTTTTTACACCGGTTTTTTTATTTTATTTGTCTATTTCATTGCAAACAATTCTTTCAGCTCCTTAACCTCTGTTTCTAATTTTTCTAATCTCTTTTTGTGGTTTTCTAAAATAAGATGCTCTACCCTATCAAAACGTTTATCTATTGCATCAAAACGCTTATCGACTTCTTCAAAACGTAAATCCATATCATACTTTTTTGCTGTTTCGCCAAATCCTTTTTGAACCATTACTGCCAAATCATCAATTGTTATATTTTTCTTTGCCATACATTTATTATATATATTTAAAAATCTGTGTCAAACAAATTTTCTATTTGGCCGGAGCGGGTAAAATAATCACTGAAATTGCTTCAAATTGACCGTTTGATAAAAGTTTTAAATTGGCATTAACACTGTCGCCAATTTTTAATTCTTTAAATGTAACAATTTTCTGAGTTGGCGTGCCACTAGTTTTTGCAGGGAGCACAAAAGAATAAACTCGGGCTGTGTCGGGCACAGAAACCACCAAATCTTCACTTAAAGAACTCAATGTTATGTTTTTGTTTTGTATTTTTGTCACTTTTCCATATGCAGAAACCGAAGAAATCACTTTTGTGCCTAAAAGTTGCGCAGACTCTGTTTTTACCTGCTTAGAAATAAACTGCATTTGCGTAAAAACTCCCAATCCCCAACCCACAAAAAATATTAAAATAACTATTACTGTAATTATTGCAATTCTTAATTGTTTTTTATGTTCCATGTTTTTATAAAATTAATTATTAATTTATTATATCACCATTATATCACAGCACCAACAACACCCAATCCACCCAACCCGCCAGTTCAATAATTACGCGGTCACATATATTTTGAACTAGCTATCAATTTGTGATAATATTAAATAATAAACAAGAAATGAACAAGATTAGAGAAAAAATATTATTACTTTTAATAGGTGGCATTGCTTTTGGCTACAGCATTACCCCAGGGAAACAACGGATGGTTCTTAAAACAATTTCTAGGGAGTGGAAGAAAATAGACAAAAAAGAATTAACGGAAGGAATAAAATATTTATATAAACTAGAATTTATAAAAAAAGAAGAAGTTGGCGACGGGTCCATCAAGATAATACTGACTAAAAAGGGAAGATTACGGGCTTTAAATAGACAACTTGAAAATATAAAGTACAAAAATGAAAAATGGGACGGAAAATGGCGAATGGTGGCTTTTGATATCCCTGAAAAATTTAAAAGGGGGAGGGACGCGTTGCGTCAGAAACTGAAAAAAATAGGATTTTGCGAATTGCAAAAAAGCGTTTTAATAACGCCATATATGTGCGAGAAAGAGATCGAGTTGCTTGTAAATTTTTTTGAGTTAAAAAAATATGTACGTTTCGGTGTTTTAGATTCAATTGACAACGGAGATTATTTTAGAAAAATTTTTAAATTAAACTAATATAAGCCAGTTCAATAATCGCGCGACCGCGTATATTATGAACCTAGTCTGAACCTAGCTGGTATATTATATATTTGCTTTAAACTGCTTTAAATTGCTTTAAAATTATTTTAGATATTTTCCTGTATAACTCTTCGCTCGCCTTATCGCCCTCATTTCATTCGGGCTAGCTCTTCGGTTCCGGCTCACTCCTTCAAAACCCACGGTTTTGAATAATTTCTTATACGGGAGGATACCCAATCCTCCCGACCCCCTTTGTAAAATTATACCTTCAGATACTTTCCGGTGTAAGATTTTTTAACTTTTGCAATGTCTGCCGGAATTCCTTCGGCAACAATTTGCCCACCGCCATCACCACCTTCTGGGCCCAAATCTATTAACCAATCAGCATTTTTAATTAAGTCGGTGTTGTGCTCAATAACTAAAACTGTATTTTTTTTATCAACCAATCCGCCCAAAACCGCAATTAATTTTTTGATATCATCAAAATGCAAACCAGTTGTTGGTTCATCTAAAATGTAAAGCGTTCTGCCCGTTCCCTTTCTGGAAAGCTCTGTTGCCAATTTCACCCTTTGCGCTTCTCCACCAGATAAAGAGGTTGCCGACTGCCCAAGCTCAACATAAGAAAGCCCGACTTCTTTTAAAGTTTTCATTTTTTCGTAAAGCCCCGGAACATTTTTGAAAAATTCCATTGCTTCTTCAACTGTCATTTCCAAAACTTCGGCAATGTTTTTGTCTTTGTAGGTGACTTCCAAAACTTCTTTGCTGTATCTTTTTCCTTGGCATTCTTCGCAAGCAACATAAATGTCTGGCAAGAAATACATTTCCACTTTTTTCTGGCCCTGGCCTTCGCAAGCTTCACATCTTCCACCTTTTACGTTGAAAGAAAATCTGCCCGCTGAATATCCGCGCACGCGCGCTTCTTTTGTTTTGGTAAAAATATCTCTTATGTGTGAAAATGCACCGGTATATGTTGCCGGATTGCTTCTTGGAGTTCGGCCAATTGGCGACTGATCAACCAAAACAACTTTATTTATGTTTTCAACTCCTAAAATTTCTTTGTGCTTGCCAGGCTCATCTTTTGCGCGGTAAAACTTTTTTAACAAAGATTTTGCCAGAATATCATTTACCAAAGATGACTTTCCCGAACCAGAAACTCCGGTGACGCAAACAAATTTTTCCAAAGGAATTTTTACGTCAATATTTTTTAAGTTGTGCTCTTGCGCGCCCAAAATTATTAAATATTTTTGCTTCTTGCTTTCCTCTTTAGATTTTTTATTTTTTGCAACATCCCTGCCAACTGTTTTTCTACCAGACAAATAATCTCCTGTTAAAGTGTGAGCTTTTAATATTTCTTTATATGTCCCCTCAAAAACAACTTTTCCGCCGTGCTTTCCAGCACCCGGGCCAATGTCAACAATCCAGTCAGAGGCTGCCATTGTTTGCGGGTCGTGTTCTACCACAACAACTGTGTTGCCCAATTCTTTTAATTTTACCAATGTGTCTATTAATTTATGCTGGTCTCTGGCGTGCAAACCAATTGACGGCTCGTCTAAAATGTATAAAACTCCTGACAATTTTGAGCCAATTTGAGTTGCCAATCTTATTCTTTGCTCTTCTCCGCCAGCCAGTGTGCCGGCTTTTCTTGCTAAAGTTAAGTAAGCTAAACCAACATCATTTAAAAATTGCGTTCGCTCAATTATTTCTTTTAAAATTGGTTGAGATATTTTTAATTCGCCTGCATTTAATTTTGTTGGAAGTTTTTGGAAAACTTCTTTAACTTTATCAATGGACAAGTTAACAACTTTATCAATTGATAAATCAGCCACTGTAACTGCCAAAACTTCGGGCTTTAACCTTTTGCCTTGGCACTTGGGGCAAATTTTAATTACCATATATTGCTCTATTTCCTGCCTAGTCCAGTCGGAATCGGTTTCGTGATATCTTCTTTGAAGGTTTGCGGTAACCCCCTCAAAATCGCCATCGCCATATAAAATAATATCTAAAACTTTTTTAGGAAGTTCGCCGATTTCTTCATCTAAAGAAAAATTATACTTGGTGGCCAAACCCGAAAGAATTGAATAATAATATCCTTGCCTGCCAACTTTGTGCGAAGCGCGTGACCACGGCCAAATTGCTCCCTCGGCAATTGTTAAGCGTTTGTTTGGAATTACCAATTCCGGGTCAACTTCCAATTTTTCTCCAAGGCCTGTGCATTCAGGGCATGCGCCATAAGGGTTGTTGAAAGAAAATAGTCGGGGCTCTAACTCGGGCAAAGAAATTCCACAAGTTTCACAAGCAAAATGCTCTGAAAAAATTAAGTCCTTTTCAGGGTCATTTTTTTGACCAATAATTACAATTCCTTTTCCTAGTCTTAAAGCAATTTCTAAAGAATCTACTAATCTTGAGCGGTCTAAATCTTTATCCCCGCCTGCGCGGGCAGGTAAAACTAATCTGTCAACAACAACTTCAATGTTGTGTTTTTTCTGCTTGTCCATTGGTTTTCCCAAAGATTCTTCAACCGGAAAAATTGAGCCATCAATTCTAACGCGCACAAACCCGCCCCTGTTAATTTCTTCCAATGTTCCGTGGTGCTCACCTTTTTTAGAACGAATTACCGGCCCTAAAATTGTTATTTCACTCTTCTTGGAAAGTTTGAGCACTTGGTCAACAATTTGATCAACTGTTTGGCGAGAAATTAATTTTCCGCAATTTGGACAGTGAGGTTTTCCAATTCTTGCATACAAAAGACGCAGATAATCGTAAATTTCTGTAATTGTGCCCACGGTTGAACGCGGGTTATGAGTTGATTTTCTTTGGTCAATTGAAATTGCCGGCGAAATTCCTTCTATTTTATCTACATCGGGTTTGTCCATTACTCCCAAAAATTGGCGGGCATATGCTGACAAACTTTCTACATATCTTCTTTGGCCTTCTGCATATAAGGTATCAAAAGCCAAAGACGATTTACCAGAACCTGAAAGTCCGGTGATTACAATCAATTTATTTTTGGGCAAATCTAAATCAATGTTTTTTAAATTATGAACTCTTGCCCCCTTGATTTTGATGAAATCGTTTTGCATTTATAAAAGTTAGTGGTTCATTATACAACTTTATTTTAAAACGTTCAAGTCCCATGCCTGTCCTGAGCATGCCGAAGGGCAAAAAAAGACCCCTGCAGGTTGGGGTTTGTCGATGAGCTAAAGATCCGACCTATTTTCGAGACTTGCGGGGCTTGCGCCACCCTAACACGTTTTCTTGGTTGAGTGCCGCTTGCCGTAAGCCATAAATGATGACTACCCAGCCATCTCCACCGAGAATCCGTGAAACCATGGCCTTAAATTCAGCCAACTTATGCTCCAATTCTTGGGCCCTGGCTGGAGACAGGGACTTTTTACCGTGTTTACCTTGAATGATAGATTGAAAAGCATCCATGCTCTTCTTCACTGAACGCCGCCAAGCGGGGCTTTCTGGTTGTGGATCGATGAGCAAATTAGCAAGAGTCATGAGCTTGTTTACAATAACATCTCTTGTCTCATTTTTAGCTGTCATAACTGAGTCCTTTCTTGTGAATGTGCATATTATATATACGCCCTTTTTATATCCTTGTCAATGAGGTGTTTATGGGTTATAATTCTAACAAAACATCAAACAAATATACAATGGAAAGATTTAAAATCATATTAAAAAATAAAATAGACACCCTGCCAAAAACGGCAGGCGTATATTTGTTTAAGTCGGGAAAAGAAACCATATATATAGGAAAGGCAATAAATATCAAAAACAGGGTTAAAAACCATTTTCAGCAACCGACTTATAG
>JAPLZA010000044.1:0-1580 GCA_026395275.1 Candidatus Staskawiczbacteria bacterium
AGTTGGTTTGGGTTTATTAATAGCCAAAGGTTACGTTAAAGAAATTTTTAAGATTATCGCCCTGGTTTCTTTTCTAAACATAGGTTTAAGCCTGATATTAGTTAAACCTTTGGGTATTTTAGGAGTTGTTTTGGGCACTACCGTTCCCATGGTCTTAGTTTTTTTTCCTTTAATTTTATGCCAAACATTAAAAGTATTAAAAGTCAGCTTTTTGGATTTTTTCGATTTAGCGATTAAGAAAAATCTTGGACTTTATCTTCTTACGATAATAATATCGATTCTTGTGCTTGGAGTTTTTCATCCAATTAATATTTTTTTCACGTTGGGCGAAATGGGCATAGTGTATGTTACAGTTGTTTTGGCGGGTTTTTATCTTTTTTTATCAGGCCAAGAAAGAAAAGAAATATTATTAATGATTAAATTTTAATTTAGAAAATGGACCCAAACACAAGCCAGATATATTCTGATTACGAGAAGATTATACCTCACGAAAAACTTTCCCAATTTTTATTTAACGACATCCTTGCTTTTGAAAAACTATCTTGGGTAAAAGATATCGGGGAAGAATCGTTTTGTCAGGTGTTTCAATCTATAATTCAAAAACACAATAGATTCAGATTGCCTTTTGTTTTTTTGGATAAATTTTTTTTAAAATTGTACATTAAAAAAAACAAAAAAAACAAAAAAAACATTCTGTTTCAGTCTTCTAAATATTTGGATGTTATTTTAGAGGTAAAAAAATATTACAACGTTGGGCTTATTATCAACGGAAAGAAAGAAAGATTATTTACAGCCAAGAATTTTGTGGGTTATGTCGGTGTCGATGATTTAGCCCAATATGTTTTAAACTACTTAAAAGAAAAAAATGTAAAATACCTTTATCAACTGATTAAGGAAATAGAGGATAAATTAACAGCCGTTAAGCCGGATTATATAGTTTTATGGAACGATGCCCAGCCAGTCGAAAGAGCAATTGTATTAGTAAGCAAGAAATTAGGAATAACTACAATAGAAGTACAGCATGGAATATATCTTCCGCCAGTTTTACCCTTTACTACTGGCAGAGTTGTCGATTATGTTTTGGTTTGGGGACAATATTTCAAAGATTTATATGTAAAGCAAAATATAAGAAAACCAGAGGATATTTATGTTTTAGGATATCCATATTTAGTTAAAAAAGAAAAATTTATTGAAAACGAAAATAAAAAATATACGATATGCTGTTTAGGCGAAGCATTTGAAAGATTCGACAAAAATTTTTTACCGATAACTTTATCAAATATAAATTCTCTTTCAGAAATGTGCAAAAAATTGGGATTTAAATTTATTTATCGTCCTCACCCCGGTGATTACAGAGAATTGTTAAAGAAAAATCTGACGGACGTTCAATTTACCGATATAGGAGAAAAACTTAAGGAGACGTTTAGGCGCGCAGATATATTTATAAGTTTTGCATCCACCGCGTCGGTTGAAGCTGCGATGAACGGAAAGATTTCTTTACAATTGATGAATTATCCTCTAAAATTAGATAATTTTGAGAAACTTGGGATCTGTGATAAATCATTTGAAAATATCATAGA
>JAPLZA010000044.1:1590-2842 GCA_026395275.1 Candidatus Staskawiczbacteria bacterium
TCCCAATTTAAATAAAATTAAAGTCAGATTTAATACCAACTATATAGAAACCAAATATAATCCGGGTGGGCGTTTTTTAGAAATAATAAAAGAAATAGAAAATAAAAATAGACCTTAAATCGTTTAATTTATATGAAAATAATAATACTATGTGGCGGATTCGGTACCCGCATGAAAGAGGAAACCGAGTTTAAGCCAAAAGCGATGGTTTTAGTTGGTGGGAAGCCTATTTTGTGGCATATAATGAAAAGTTATTCTTATTACGGCTATAACGAGTTTGTGCTGGCTTTGGGTTACAAAGGAGAAATGATAAGAGAATATTTTTTGAATCAAAGGGCATTTTCAAATGATTTTACGCTTGATGTCTCCAAAAACAAAACACAATTTCATAATAATTTTTGTGATGATTTTAAAATCACTTTTGTTGAAACAGGGCTGGAAAGTGACACTGGAGAGAGGATTTCAAGAGCGAAAAAATATATTACAGAAAATGAGTTTATGGTCACATATGGAGACGGTTTAAGCGATGTTAATATAAATAAATTAGTGGCGTTCCATAGAAAACAAGGGACCATGGGTACAATCAGCGGAGTGCACCCATATTCAAAATATGGCTTGATTAAGGTTAATAAAAAAAACAACTTGGTACATGGTTTTGATCAGAAGCCATTAATGTATGATTATGTAAGCGGGGGATTTATGATTTTTAATAAAAAGGCTTTGAGCTATTTCGATAAAGGACCCATGGAAAACGGTTTAAAAAAGATAGCTCAAAAAAAACAGTTATCAGTTTATAAACACGAAGGATTTTGGAAGGCGATGGATACATATAGAGAAGTGGAAGAATTAAATAAATTATGGGAAGACGGTAAGCCATGGGCAGCTTGGGAGAATATAAAATAATCTTATTTTTTGCAAAAGCATGGAAAATATTTTAGTTACAGGTAATGAGGGATATATTGGTTCTGTTCTTGTAGAAAGTCTGGTAAAAAGGGGCTACAAGGTCACCGGTTTGGATTCAGGTGTTTTTAGAAACGTTCAATTTGTCCCGAGAACAGCAAAACCCCATGTCCAGATATATAAAGACATAAGGGATGTTAGTATCAGCGACCTAAAAGGCGTTGATAGCGTGATACATCTGGCGGCTCTTTGCAACGACCCGTTGGGAAATTTAAACCCCGGTGTCACTTTTGAAATAAATCATAAAGGCTCTGTGAACTTAGCTAAATTAGCGAAAAAAGCCGGGGTAAGA
>JAPLZA010000086.1:0-1340 GCA_026395275.1 Candidatus Staskawiczbacteria bacterium
ATCTAGTCTCTACGGCGCTCTCCGCAAAGCGGAGTTCCCACGGTATTGCCCATTTCAGGGTTTCACCGTTATCCCGAGATTATTCATTTCAAGGCTTCCCTTGGAAGCTGCGTAACCCCGGCCTCAACTTCTCTATGGCAATTTGCGCAAACAAGAATACATTTGTCTAATTCTTTTTTCACTTTTTCCCAAGACCTTGTATATCCTTTATCTGCTATGCCAAAAGATTTCTGGCCATCAATATGATGAAGATCTAGTGCACATGGATATTTTTCATATCCACATATTTGGCACTTTCCTCCTTTATATTGGACAGCAAGAAGTTTAATTTTTCGCCTTCGTTTTGCGACGGCTTTAATCAATTCTTCTCGCCGATCGGCGTATTTTCTTTTATCTGCCATATATTTATTATATGACATTTTAAAGAACCTTCACAGGGAGACGCTCTACCATTGAGCTACTGCGGAACTTAATAATCTAACAGTTTCTATTCTATAACTTATTTTTTATTTTTTCAAGGTTTTTTAAATAAGCGTTTCCAAAACCACGATTTTTTATGTTATAATATATTAAATATAATCTAATAATTTCATATGAAACAAATTATTGTTCTCTTAATTTTGGCAATATTTTTATTTAGTCCTGTAGGCGCTTTTGCTCAAACTGCGCAAACAAAAGCAGAGGCAACCCAACAATTAATTCAGTTACTTCAGCAATTAATTGTCCAGCTTCAACAGGAACTGGCCACTTTACTGGCCAACCAAACTGCACCTGCGCATTCTTCATCATCTTCTTCGTCTTCATCATCTTCCTCTGTTTCTAAATGCACACCAAGTTGGTCATGCACAGGCTTTAGCACTTGCGTTAATGGCGTACAAACACAAACTTGCACAGACACAAACAACTGCCACGATGGAACTAACATGCCGTCGCAAGCTCAAGCTTGCGTGGGATGTATTCCAAGCTGGCAGTGTAATAATTGGGACCGTTGCTACAATGGCCAACAAACTCGTTATTGCTATGATGCAAACTACTGTGGAGGAACAAACCCAGGATTACCCCTAACTCAGCCGTGTACTTAATATTTAGGGGCTTTTTTATTAAAAAAATTCTGATATAATCAAATTAATAAATAATTTAAAAATAAAACATGATAAAAAAAACTTTTTCTACAACAACTGTTGTAATGGTGGCAGTTTTCTTTTTCGTTCTCGGCTTAGTGTTTAACAAAGGACTGGGCTCGGCAGCCCTTTCTATACCATTATTGTCGCAAACAAACTATTCAACTCACACATGCGTAGATCAAAAGTGTATAGCTGTAACCAGCCAGTGTTCTACAG
>JAPLZA010000086.1:1346-6733 GCA_026395275.1 Candidatus Staskawiczbacteria bacterium
ATAGCTGTAACCAGTCAATGTTCTACAGACAGTAATTGTGAAACTCACTTGCAGTGCAACAGCTCCAAACAATGCGTGTCCACAAGTGGCGCCGGAAAAAATACGTGTTCTGTCAATGACGACTGTAACCCCACCACCAACGCAGACCAATGGTGTAAATCACACAACCCCGGCACCAATTTGATTTCTAAAGCAATTAAATATCCTAACGGTAAGTTCACTTGTGACTGCTATTACAATGCCGGAGGAATTATTTCCCAAACGCAATGCACTAATTACCATTTAAACCAATAATCAACTCTACAAATAATAAAATATAAAATTAATTTTCAAATAACACTATGAGCACATGGAATTGGTTAATGTATATAACTAACAATGAAAAAACATCCAGGCATGAACCAGTCTTCGATGTAATTTTTATGATTATAAACACAGCGGCTTTAATTATTGGTATTTATATGTTTATTGCTCATGACGCCTCAGAGTGGATACCAATTCTTGTAATTGAGTATACTTGGGCTTTCGACAACATGCGCAACAACAGAAACTACTAATTTAAAAACCGCCCCTTAATCGGGGCGGTTTTTTGTTTGACAAATAACCAATAATAAATTAAAAACAATCTAGCTAATTAAAAACTTAAGGAGAAACTGGTTGTGAACCTAAAAATTTTGGGAATTGCTCTTTTAATTCTGGCAACAACTGTTTTGGGATTAGTGATATGGACTTGCATTAAAAGACAACGCGCAAAAAATCTGACAGTGTTTAGGTGCGGAAGTTGCCCATGGAAAGGCAACGAGCCTCGCTTGGCTGAAAAATCCCGGCTTGTGTGCCCAGATTGTGGCAACAGAATCTTTATGATTTAAGCCATATGCCTTAAGATAATATCAAAGGGCTTTTTTATTTCTATTTCTTATTTGACAAATACCAAGAGAAAAGTAAACTTAAGTAAAAGGTTTAATAAAAAATATATGGCAGAAAAATTTGAACAAACAACTTTTGATGATGCTCTTAAGCCAAAACCAGAGGAAGGCCCGGCATGCGGGTATTGTGGCGAGGCTTGGTGCGCTTTTTGCAATAAAAGAAGATTAGAAATTTTGGAAGAAAGAAAACTGAAAGAACAAACTGGAAAAAAATCAACAGCTAAAAAACCGAGACAATAAAATGACGGAACCAAAAGAACCTAGACCAGACGCAACCATAGAAAAAACTGAGCCAGAAATGACTCAGTCAGAATACTTGCGCCAACAACTTGACGGTGCCCACCATATAGACATCAATAAGCCATTTGATCAATGGACTGAAGAAGAAAGAAGGTTTTTTAATAATCTATTGAATAATTTTTGCTTAAACGTTCCCGGCGGGACCAGGGCAAGAGACCTACCAGAGCTGGAAAGTTATGACACGCCGATGAAAGAAGGAGAAAGCCCTGATTATATTACAACAAGAACAACCGGCCCTTTGGAGTGGCGTTTATCAGAAAAATATCTCAATCAAACCCCCAGACAATTCCACGAGGATATAAAACAAGCATTAACCAAAAGTGGAATAAATATGGACGAACTTGCTAAAAAAAGTAAAACACATGACGAAAATTCCCGCTTGTGGATTAATTTAAATTCTTTACCGGCTATTTTTGATTTGCTTGAAAGCGGATATACTCTGTACGACCTGACAGGATAAAATAAAAAAACCGCTCTATGAAGAGCGGTTTTTTGTTGACTTTTTGTTATATAATAGTAATGTAGAAATTAAACAAGAACCTTAACAACCAGGAGGAAAAATGCCTAAGGCAAAAAACAAGGCAAGATCTAGCAAGGCGAAAGTAGCAGCTAAAGCAAAATAGGCAAGAAGATATGACGAAATTGGTCCAGTCCATGGAGGACTAAGGACAGCTCGCGACGAAAACAAATGGCTCTATATCCGCAACAACGGAGAACCGGCGTTTGGCGCAGACAGATATGACGAGGCTTCAGACTTTGTTTTTGAGCACGGGCAATGGCTTGCATGGGTTCGTGTAGACGGTGAATCATACCAGATTAACACTCACGGCGCCAGAGTTGACTAACGCAATAACAGATTAGCGCAAGCTGATAACCCCAATGAGAATTCTCGCAAGAGGAAACTCTGCAGGGGTTTTTATTTTACATACAAAATATAATCTATTGACTCTGGTATCTATTTATAATATAAAAAGTATGAGATAATTTTAACCTGCAATTTGACAAGGAGACAAAATGAGAATGATTGAATCAAAAGATGATCCCGGCGTTTTCGAGCTCGGAGGAAGATGGATCAAGGGAATGTGGAAAACAACACCTTTCCGGCCCAAAAAAGCCCACGCCGCAATCCCCTTCTTTGGCTATGCCAAAAACGGAGAAAAAAGCATACTTACGGTGTTTATCGGCTTCTCTGTCCATCATAATGACACGTGGTGCGGAGTTGTAAGAAGCAGGCTCGACGCAGAATTCAAGAAAGACACTGATTACGTAAAATTTTTAGCCACCGGGCTGACCATAAACGCAATGATCAAGGACGGCTTGTTGAAAAGCAAAAGGCCTTGGTTCAAACTATTCTTAGTGGAAATCATTTGCCCGACATGGATTCTTATAGAGAAGCTGTCGGGCGACGACCAAGAGTTGAAGTTTTAACTTCGCTCCCCGATGTCCCCAAGACTCGGGTTTTATTTTTCAATCTCCTTTTATAATAAAAAATTATGGATTACAAAAAAGACAATTTAATAAGAAGTTTTTTACGTTTTATAACCGGGCCTTTTATTTGGTTCCCGCTCCCCTTTTTGATAATGCTAGATTTAATTTGCGAACTATACCAGTTTATCTGCTTCCCTATATATAAAATAAAATGGCTTAAGCGCTCTGAGTATATTTTAATTTTAGACCGCAACAAACTTAAATATTTAAACCCAATGGAAAAAATCGGCTGCATGTACTGCGGATATACAAATGGAGCTTTAAGATATATGAAAGAAGTTGCCGGACTTACAGAAAAATATTGGTGCGGAATTATGCATGAAAATAAACCGGGGTTCAAAACCCGAGAAGATCAGGTGCGCCAAAATTTTTCAAAATTTGGAGACGAAAAAGATTTCCACAACAAATACGGAAAAAACTAAGTAATGTATTAGACTATTGCATCCCGCAAATAATAATGCTACAATACAATAGTAAGTTTCTTATTGTTTTCGTAGGGGTTCTATTAAGTAGGCCTTGAAGAAAGCTAGGAGGTCGGCTTACTTTTTATTAACCAATTAAAAAAATTATATGGCAAAGAAATTATACGTTGGAGGATTATCCTACAACACATCTGAAGCTACTTTAAAGTCAACATTCGAACAAGCAGGAGCCGTTGAGACAGCTGTTATTATCATCGACAAGATGACAAACAGGTCAAAAGGTTTCGGCTTCGTTGAAATGTCAACTGAAGAAGAAGCAAAGAAAGCTATAGAAATGTTTAACGGCAAAGAACTCGATGGAAGAAATCTTACTGTTAACGAAGCAAAGCCAATGGAACCAAGAGCTCCAAGAACCGGAGGAGGATTCGGTGGAGGTAGCAGAGGTGGATTTGGTGGAGGCAACAGATACTAATAATATCTAATCAAAAAGTCCCCTTAACCGGGGATTTTTTGTTGCTCTAAGGTTATTGACAACGATTTTATCTTATGCTATAGTCTAACCAGTTCATCACAATCAAAAAGGAAACGAAAATGCAAATAAGCATCAACGCCGAAAAGTGCACGGGATGCATGGCCTGCATGGAAGCGTGTTCTGAAGTTTTTGAAGCCGCGGGAGATAAGTCTGCGGTGAAAACACCCTTGGTGCCTCGCGGATGCGAGGCAACGTGCAGGACTGTCAAAAACTCTTGCCCGGCCGAGGCCATCACCATTACCAACTAAACCGAAACAATCAACTGAAAGGAAAAACACGTGAAAACAAAAATCGAGTGGCATCCACCCATGACAAAGGGGCCTCCGTGGTCAATAAAATGGGTAGCGGTCCTTAGCTTGGTCGCAAACCTCTTGGGCGCGACAATAGCGGTGGTAACCAAACACTACACATGGATGTATTGGTTCGAAGCTATGGCATTTGTATCGCTCATAATCATCTTGGTGAGGGTGCACAAGAAAAAACAGTGGCACTGCTCCAATTGCGCATGGCAAGGAGCCGAACCGAAACGACGCGGCTGCACTTGTTTATGCCCCAAGTGTGGGACTTCTGGCAAGTTGTCATTCGCTTAACAACAACGAACGAAAGGAAAGACATTGAAAACGAAACAAAAGAAAGACATCAGCCGTATAGTGTGGCCCGAACAAGGCCTTGCTGACGGCAAGATGTGGCAACGCAACATCGGCATAGTGATAATGCTCTGCAATATGGGCAAAGTCATAAAGTGGAGCAAGAGCCACTTCCCCGAAATGTATGAGATTGAAGGAGTGAAGGTAAAATTTCTGCCTCACTTGGCCTTCTACGAAGTAGGACCGGTTACCATTGATACACCATCGTGCGCAAAGGATGTGTCAGATGCAGTTAAAGTGGTCAAAGAGATATCGATAGCCGAAGCGAAGCTTAACCCGAAAACAGCCAAACTGGTCGAGGAGATGTTGACGGCCAGAGCGAAGCTTAACCGCTTCGGCCTTGGACGATTCCCGCAAAAGTAGGTTTTCTCGCAAGAAAACGTTTTAATAAGACCAATGGTTCTATCCCAGCGGTCTGTTTTTTTGCTTCTAAATGCTTGACAGGACTGCTTGAATATGCTATAATTAATATGTAGTCAAAAGTGCTCATTTACAACAACCAACCAACAATAGGAGAACCGCAATGAATAAGTTTTGGAAATTCTTCCGTAAAGTCGGATTCGTTATCATCTGCGCCGTCGTCTGGTCAATTTGCTGGCACTTTCGCCACGTTATTGAGGCCATCGGAGACGAATGGCTAACAGTGGTAATGGTGATGGTCTTCGCCGTCGCGCGGATGGCCTACCTCCGGAGCATGTGGCGCACTCCGAAGAAGTGGTATCAGTTCGGTAGTAAACCAACAACTAGCTAGACAACAATCAACCGAAAGAAAAAAAATCAAATGAAAAAAATGATAGCAGGACTAGTCAGTGCGGCGCGGTGGTGCATTGAGGGGCTGGCAACGGCTTTCTGGGGAGCGTCCCCACAAGTGGCGAGGGCGACCTCGGCGTTAGTGTGCTGCCCCAACGGGCACCCCGAGCTGGTTGCGCTCGAAGAGCGCGTCCGTCGCAACCGAAAAACAAGGGCTTAATACAGCCAATCGCATTCAAAGACCAATGGTTCTATCCCAGCGGTCTGTTTTTTTATAATTTTTTAATTTTATAGAGATCAAAATTCCCCAAGTTATCATATG
>JAPLZA010000046.1 GCA_026395275.1 Candidatus Staskawiczbacteria bacterium
AATTCATAATGCGTTGGTCAAAGTCATCGCCACCCAAGTGTGTGTCACCACCTGTTGCTTTTACTTCTATTGTATCTGCGCCAACGTCGAGTATGGATATGTCAAAAGTACCTCCACCAAAGTCATACACACAAATTTTCTCATCTTTCTTTTTGTTAAATCCATATGCCAAAGCTGCAGCTGTTGGTTCATTTATAACTCTGTCTACTTTAAAACCTGCAATTTCTCCTGCAATTTTTGTTGCTTTTCTTTGTGAATCGTCAAAATATGCCGGGCAAGTAATAATTGCCTCTGTAATTGTTTCTCCAAGTTTGGCTTCGGCATCTGCTTTTAACTTTTGCAAAATCATTGCCGAAATTTCCGCAGGATTTAACCATTTATCTCCCATTTTAACATCAACTCCGCCGTCAGCTGATTCTCTAATTTCGTAAGGCAATAATTTTTTGTCTCTTTGAACTTCTGCGTCAGAAAACTTTCTTCCGATTAACCTTTTAACAGAATAAATTGTGTTGTGCGGGTTTGTGACAGCTTGTCTTTTTGCTAAAACTCCAACAACTCTTTCGCCCGATTTTGACATAGCAACAATAGACGGAGTTGTTCGGGCCCCCTCTTTGTTTTCAATTATTTTCGCCTCCCCGCCCTCAACAACTGCCATTGCGCTAAACGTTGTCCCTAAATCTATACCAAGTATTTTGCTCATAATTTTGTTTATTTATTTAATTTATTAATTTTTATTGATTATTTTTCTGTATAAATTCATATAAAACAGCTATTGTGTAAGCGAATTCCCGTTGCGCATCTTTTTCCTCTAGGTTTTTGTTAGCCAATATTGATTCAGAATATTCATATGTTGATAACCAATTTTTGTTATCATTATCGAGTTTTTCAATTGGTATTAATGACAATTGTTTTTGATACGCAATAATACTTGAGTATCGTTTAGGGAATATGTCTGTTGCAATAATTTCTTAATCTCATCGTTTGGTACTGATTTTAATACCTTTTTTCTCATCTTTTCTTTTTTATTCCACGAAGTTATATATTCCATATTTTTAAATTTATTTAATTATTAATTTTATTTTTAAGAAAATAGCCATAACTTACTTCTTTTACATTTTGAGAGTCATCAACCAGAAAAACTTTTAATTTTAACAATCTCCATCCGTAAACCATTTTGCTTATTTTATTTTTGTATAATTCCTCCCATTTAGCAGGTATGGCTATTGCATAAATTCTGCCTTTTTTGGGATCGTTACCTTTTATGTCCATACGAGAAAGTGTTTGACCGAATAATGTCCAAAAGGCGTTATTTTTGGTTGGATGTTCATTTTTTCCTATTCCTTCTCCCTTTGCTTCAATATAGTAATTTTTTCTCCATTTTTTATGCGTCTCTGTGATAATGTCGCAACCATGGTCGTTAACAGTTTTCTCTGGATTTTTTATAACATATCCTCTATCTTTTAAATATTTTTTAACAATGTCAACAATTTCTTTTTCTTTCAACATTTTTAGTTTAACTGAATTATTTTTATTTAATTATTTTTTATCTTTTCCTCATTTTTATCCGGCGGAGGCATTTTCCCTAAATCCAGCTTTTGGTAAAAATAAAATAAAGTGTCTCTTTGGGTGTATGCCGCCGACATATAATCTTTGTCGTTCATAACAGCTTTTATGTGCCGTTCGAAGGATTGAAGTGGTTTCGCGGCAACAGCGATTATCGAAATTTTGTAACCAATTTTTAGCATTCCATCTATAACTGGCTTAATAAAGTCTTCCCTATCTCCGATAATTTCAATGACAATATTTCTCTTTGATTCAAT
>JAPLZA010000042.1:0-945 GCA_026395275.1 Candidatus Staskawiczbacteria bacterium
ATTGGAGCTGACATTTCTGGGTTGGAAATTGTTAGAGAATTAAAGCATTTAAGAATAGATACAAGGTTTGTTGTAAAGAAAAAAGAAAAGCACACCAACCAGTCGGTTATATTTTCCCAATCAGGAACAGATAGGACAATTTTAGTTTATAGGGGGGCATCTGACATATTTAACAGTAAAGACATTGCATGGAAAAAAGTCAGGAAGACAAAGTGGTTTTATTTAGCTCCGCTGACAAATTTATTGTGCGACAGCTTTGAGGAAATTGTGAATTTTGCTAAAGAAAATAATATAAAAGTTGCGGTGAATCCTTCTATGCAACAGTTGTCTTTGCCCCAAGAACAGTTAAAAAGGATTTTTAGTAAAGTTGATATTTTGTTTTTGAATAAGGAAGAAGCTTCTTTTCTAACAAAAATTCCATTTGAACAAGAGCAAGATATATTCAAAAAAATTGATGAATTATGCCATGGGGTTGCTGTTATGACAAAAGGCGGGGAGGGAGTTGTTGTATCTGACGGAAAATATATATATTCAGCCATGCCAGACCCAAACAGAAAAATTGTTGATACAACCGGAGCAGGCGATTCTTTTGCCTCGGGATTTCTTACAGATTATATTAAATATAAGGGCAATATAGAAAAAGCTATTCAGCTTGGACTGGCAAACTCAGAAGCTAATCTTTCAGAGGTTGGGGCAAAAAATGGACTTTTGGTTAAAGGAGCGGTGTTTTACAGAGCAAAAGTTACAAAAGAAGAATGCGGTAAAAATAATTTATGTATCCAAAAGTAGCATGGAACAAGAAATAAAAATTTGCCAAAATTGTAAGAAGGATTTCGTAATTGAGCCCGAAGATTTTATTTTCTATGAAAAATTGAAAGTACCAGCCCCGACATTCTGTTGGCTTTGTCGCGCACAACGACGCATGGCTTTTAGAAATGAGAGGGT
>JAPLZA010000042.1:959-1777 GCA_026395275.1 Candidatus Staskawiczbacteria bacterium
ATAAACGCAAAAGTGATTTTACCGGAAAAGATATTTTTAGCATGTACTCGCCAGATTCCGATTACAAAGTTTATGAAAAAGAAGTTTGGCTAACAGACCAATGGGATCCGATGGATTATGGTCAAGATTACGATTTTAGTCGTCCATTTTTTGAACAATTTAATGAATTGTTGCATAAGGTCCCTTTGAAAAATTTAAATGTAGTTAACGGCGTAAAAAGTGATTATAGTAACAATGCTACTGACCCGAAAAATTGTTATCTTTGTTTTAATGCCGGATACATTGAGGATTGTATGTATAGTCATGGTTTAAATAATTGTCGCAATTGCGTTGATGATTCACATCTTTCAAAATGTGAAACTTGCTACGATAGTTTTTGGTTGACATCTTGTACAAAGAATATGGGCTGTAATAATTGCGAAAGTTCTCTTAACATGTGGTTTTCCAAAAATTGTGTCGGGTGTTCTGATTGTCTTGGTTGCGTCGGATTAAGGAATAAAAATTATCATATTTTTAATCAGCCGTATTCTAAAGAGGAATATAACGATAAGTTAAAGGAATTAAATGTCGGTTCTTACGAAGGATATCAGAAAACAAAAAAACAGGCACAAGATTTTTGGCTAAAATTTCCAAACAAGTATTTGGAAGGTACACATAACACAAATGTTAGTGGAAATTATATTAGTCACTCTAAAAATGCAAAAAATTCATTTTTGGTTAGAGATGCAGAAAATGTAAAATTTTGCCAATATTTGCAAGAGGGCGGGAACATAAAAGACTCGTATGATTGGTCTATCTGGGGAGACAATGGGCAGATG
>JAPLZA010000045.1:0-1287 GCA_026395275.1 Candidatus Staskawiczbacteria bacterium
ATGATAAGAGAAACCAAACAATGTCAGAACTGTAAAAAAGAGTTCGTAATCGAGCCCGAGGATTTTGATTTCTATGAGAAAATAAAAGTGCCGGCACCAACCTTTTGTCCGGAGTGTAGAATGATGCGCCGACTTTTATGGCGACACCATCTTACGGTGTATAAAAGACCCTGTAGGATGTGTGGAACCGAAACCTTTGGGATATATCATCCGTCTCTTGATTTAAATGTTTATTGTCCTAAGTGCTGGTGGTCAGACAAATGGGATGCGCGTAGTTACGGAGTTGACGTAGATTTTTCAAAACCTTTTTTAACACAAATATTTGAATTACGAAATAAGGTTCCAGTCCAATCTTCTTATGTAAGAAATTCTGTGGATTGTAAGTATTGCATAACAGAGATTGACAGCAAAGATTGCTATTTCTGTTTTGGCGCCATGAAATCCAAATCATGTCTATATTGTGTCGGCCCAGTTATGTCTGTTAATTGTGTGGATTCTGATTTTGGAAGAAATATGGATCACGCTTATGGGTGTCATTATTCAAATTCGATATTCAACACTAAATACGCTTATTTTTCAGAAGAATGCCTTGATTCCAGTTTTCTTTTTAATTGCGTTGGCTGTTCGGATTGTTTTGGATGCGTAAATTTGAAGAACAAAAAGTATCATATATTCAACCAGCCGTTTTCATCAGAAGAATACAACGAGAAAATTAAATATTGGGATATGGGAAGTTACGAAAGGGTCAAAGAAGCAAAACAGAGATTTCTTGAACTTTATTATGCTACACCTCACAAATACGCTTATATTGTAAACTCGCCAGAATCTGTTGGAGATAATATTATTCACGGGAAAAATTGTAAGCAATGCTTTATGGTGCTGTTTGGTGTAGAAAACTGCAAGTATATTTTGGGATGCGGATTGTTACTTAGAGACAGCCAAGATATAAATTACGGTGGATCAAATTCACAGTTACTATATGAAACAACGGGCGTCGAAGAGTCTAAATCTGTATTTTTTTGTAAAGGTGGCAAGCAAAGTAGTGATATGCAGTACTGTGATAACTGTGAGAATTCACACAATCTTTTTGGATGCGCCCAAATGAGAAATAGATCATATTGTATTCTTAACAAACAATACACCAAAGAAGAATATAAGGCTCTCATACCGAAGATTATCGAACACATGAATGATATGCCATATATTTCGCCACGCGGTATAGTATATAAATATGGAGAATATTTTCCAATAGAATTTTCACCGTGGAAATATAACGAATCATTTGCT
>JAPLZA010000045.1:1372-2578 GCA_026395275.1 Candidatus Staskawiczbacteria bacterium
GGCGCGAGGAAAAGCAGAGAGATTACGCCATAACCAAAAAAGCGGGTCAGTTGGCCGACAATATTAAAGACATCCCTGATTCGATAACGCAAGATACAATAGAATGCGCTCATGCCGACGAGGAATGCAATGAGTTATGTTTAAAGGCATTCCGCATTGTGCCCGAGGAGCTTGCGTATTATCGACACATGAACATTACTTTGCCGAGGCTGTGTCCTAATTGTCGCTATAGTCAGCGAAAAAAACTTCGAACAATGCCAAAATTTTATAATCGATCCTGTATGAAACCAGGATGTAAAAATGAATTTGTAACCGCCTATGGTCCAGATCGTAAAGAAATTATTTACTGCGATTCTTGCTACAAAGCAGATTTTTTGTAATTATGAATAAATTAAAATCAAAAATAGAATCTTTTAAGTGTCTGGTTCCAATTATTTGGGAGACAGTTAAATTTAGAATTAAAGTTTGGTGGCATAAACATTTTTATGGAAAAGGAAATTAAACAATGTCAGAACTGTAAAAAAGACTTTGTAATTGAGCCCGAGGATTTTGATTTCTACGAAAAGATAAAGGTGCCCGCTCCGACTTTTTGTCCTGATTGTAGATTTCAACAAAGACTGTCTTTTCGTAATAATAGAGTCTTTTATAAACGTGAGTGTGCGCTGTGTGGGGAAAAATTATTAGCCATATACAATTCCGATCGTCCGTATACTATTTATTGTCGAGATTGTTGGCTTTCAGATAAATGGAGCCCTTTAAGTTATGGGCGAGAGTATGATTTTTCTATCCCATTTTTTAGTCAGTTTCGATCTCTGCAGACTAAAGTTCCTAGGATTAATTTTTATCGTGATAATTTTATTGCAAGTGAATACTGTAATTATGGGCTCGATTTTAAAGAATGTTATTTAATGTTTGGTGGGCACAGCAATGAACAAGTATATTTTGGCAATCAAGTTTTCGATTCCAGGGATGCTATAGATGTGGCTTTCTCAGAAAAAATTGAATTAGGATACGAAAATTTTGAATGCGCTAGGTGTAATAAACTATTATTTGGCAGTTTTTCTACAGATTGCATGAATAGTCGATATCTTATTGAGTGTCGAAATTGCATGAATTGTTTTGGATGCGTGGGCCTTATTAATAAACAATACTATATTTATAATCAACCGCATACAAAAGAAGAGTATGAAAAATTTGTGAATTCTG
>JAPLZA010000045.1:2643-3511 GCA_026395275.1 Candidatus Staskawiczbacteria bacterium
AAGTCAATTAACTCAGATGGCGACGATCTATATGAAGTAGAAAACGTCCATAATTCATTTAGTTCACGCCAAGCAGAAGATTCAAAATACCTATTTTTTATAAGAAACAATGCCAAGGAATGCTATGATAATTCATTCCAAGGCTTTAATAGCGAATTGCTTTATCAGATTGCACATGGATTTGGCTGTTATAATTCTATAGTCGGCATTAGAAATCTTAATAATCAAAATAGTAGATACAATGAAGAGTGCCAGAATTGTGAATCAATTTTTGGTTGTGAAGGTTTGCGTAAGAAAAGTTCTTGCATTTTGAACAAACACTATACCAAAGAAGAATACGAGGCTTTAATTCCCAAAATTATTAAACACATGGAAGAGATGCCGTATATTGATGGAAAGGGTAGAGCATATAAGTATGGCGATTTCTTCCCGTCAGATCTTGCCCCATTTTCATATAATGAATCTATCGCACAAGAATATTACCCAATTTCTAAAGAACAAGCATTAGAACGCGGATATTCATGGAAAGAGGCCGAAGCAAGAAATTATAATATAACCATTAAAAATGAAGATATTATTGATGATATTAAGGCAGTTGGTGATGATATCACCAATCAAATGATTGAGTGTAGCCACAAGGGAAAATGTTTAGAGCAATGTACCGAAGCATTTCGTATAACACCGCACGAGATTGAATTTTATAAAAGGATGTCGTTGCCATTACCTAGATTATGTCCAAATTGCAGACACTATCAACGCATTAATCTTAGAAATCCCATTAAACTTTATAGCAGAAAATGTATGAAATCAGGATGCACTAATGAATTTAAAACCTCTTATGCCCCCAATCGTCCAGAGATAGTTTATT
>JAPLZA010000039.1:0-947 GCA_026395275.1 Candidatus Staskawiczbacteria bacterium
AAATTATTCATGTTTTTATAGATTAGTCTTAAAATTTATTGAGGATGTTGTTTGTAGCAATCATTTCTATCTTGAACCTCTTGAGAGTCGGCCTTATCGAACTCTCTCAAGACATTATCAAGACAATGATTCATGAGACTTGCGCTTAAATCAGGGGTACAATTTTTGTCTTTAAAATTACCCCAATATATAATAGTGGTATTCTTCTTATTTTCTGCTTGGCTTAAACAATCATCTAAAAGAATCTTTTGTTGACTAGCTCTATAATCTGCTTCTTGTTTTTGTTGTTGAGCTATTGCTTGTTCTTTCTGTGGAATAACTACAAAATAATAAGAAATAGAAACTGCGACAATAATCAAAACCAATGCGATAATTATTTTAAACCAATTTTGTTTTATAAATTCATTCATAAATTTACTTTAAAATTTTCTATTTATAATTTTTATAAAAAATCTATTTAATAACTATATGGACAACAATTAAAATAAACGCTAATCCCCAAAAAGTAACCCAAAATCTCTGATATAATTTCTGCCAATTTTTACGCTCAACTAACCCATTAGGTGTTTTCTTATAGCGAAAATGTGGATAATAATAAGAAAAAATATTATTACTTTCTAAGAACTTCCCAACCCATCCAAATAATTCTATGACGTGGCAAGAAAAATCCCAAAAAATCATCACCATGATGATATATAAGATAAAATCAAAATTCATAAATTATTTTATTCCTCAATTAACTTCTAAAAACACTTTTAAAATTTACCAACTTGATATTATTGTTATACAACTATCCATACAAGATTCTTTAGTTGGGAACGGTTCTTTTAAATCGCTGTAACACCAAATATATTTGTCTGAACGATTGAATCCACATTCTTGAGTGTAGCGACATTGTAGTGTGCAAAAATTGTATTGGTGTTGTCTGGTTCCCCAATATCCGTAGA
>JAPLZA010000039.1:1005-2459 GCA_026395275.1 Candidatus Staskawiczbacteria bacterium
ATCCGTAGACGTAGATAAGAATAATCAAAATAACAACACCAATTAAGATGGACAACTTTTTATGATTTTTAATCCAATTTTTCATAATTTTTGTTTTTTAACTTAGTTTTAAATTTTAATAATAAAACAAGTCGGGTTTTGCCCGGCTTGGATGCTTCTAGAGTATCTAGGTCGGGGAATTCACCCCAATTCTCCTTAAGTATAGCATACTTTTGCCCAAAAATCAAGAGGGGAATAGAAAAAGTTATCCACAGTTTTACGCTTTAAGTTTCGGTTTTTATTCGGTATAATTAAATTGTGATACAAATAATTTTAAATGCAACATGCAAACACTAACAAAAAAACAAAAACAGGTTTTTGATTTTATTAATAATTATATCTCAGAAAATGGCATATCGCCCACCATGGAAGAAACCAGAAAAAAATTAAAGTTGAAAGCAATCTCTACCGTGCACGAGCACATAAATACATTAAGAATAAAAGGCTATCTTTCAAAAGATATTAATTCTGCTCGAGGCATTACTCCCCAGAAACAAATAAGAACGGTTTTTGATATTCCAATCGTCGGGAAAATAGCAGCCGGAAAACCCATAGAGGCCATTGAAGAAAAGTTTCAAAACACTATTTCCGTATCAAACCCATCCATCAAGAATTCGAAAGATTATTATGCTCTCAGGGTTGTAGGAAACAGCATGATTGGCGAAGGCATTTTTGATGGAGACACAGTAATAATAAAAAAACAATCGGTTGCAGAGAATGGCCAAACAGTAGTCGCAATTATAGACGACAATCAAGCAACTCTAAAAAAACTCTACAGAGAAAAAAATCGATTTCGGCTTGAGCCAAGAAATTCTAGTATGCTTCCGTTCTTCCGAAAAGAAGTTGAGGTAAGAGGTGTAGTAGTCCAAGTTATAAGCAATATTTCAACAGAGCCAGAAGAAAAAATTTCTAAAAAAACTACACATGGATTTAAAACCATCGACCTCTTTGCCGGCGTTGGCGGTATACGTATTGGCTTTGAAAAAGCGGGATTTAATACTGTTTTTGCCAACGATTTTGATGTTCCATGTAAGGTTACCTATGACTTAAATTTTAAACGTTCAAAGCTAACGGTTGAAGATATAAGAAAAATCGGCATAACTGACCTCCCTGAATTCGATTTTCTGCTTGCTGGTTTTCCATGCCAGGCATTTTCAATCGCAGGATATAGACAGGGGTTCAACGACGAAAAAGGCCGTGGCAACCTATTTTTTGATATAGCACGCATTATAGAAGCTAAAAAACCAGAGGGATTCTTACTCGAAAACGTCAAAAATTTAAAAAGCCATGATGGCGGGAAAACTTTTCAAATAATAGAAAAAACTTTGCAGGACCTAGGCTATCATTTGAAGATTAGAGTTTTAAACAGCGCAGACTATGGAAATATCCCCCAGAATAGGGAGCGTATCTATTTG
>JAPLZA010000119.1 GCA_026395275.1 Candidatus Staskawiczbacteria bacterium
CCAAATTTTATAACTCCCTAGGGAGTTTTTTCTTGATTTTTTTTAATTTTTAAGATATTATACAGATGTATAGACTTGCCACTTAATAATCTTTCGTAACGAAATGCAGTAATTTTGAGTCGAGAAATCAGAAAATCTAGGAGGCATACTGAAGAATAAAGTCTGCCGATGAGATTTTATGATTTTGCAGCCAAAATTATAAGTTGCAGTAGAAAGGATTATTTGGTGGCAAGTCTTAAGGCCCTATCGTCTAGCCTGGTCTAGGACGCGAGCTTTTCAAGCTTAAAACCCGGGTTCAAATCCCGGTAGGGCCACATGGAGAAAAAAGATTATCTAGACATATCAAAAGCTTCGGATATAAAAAATCCAAGAGAGAAAGCTTTGTATAGATTTTTTGAAATGATTCCCGGCATTCTGAGCTTAGGCACACTTTTTGGCGTGCTTGTTTTTTCGTGGTTGTTTCCTTCTCAGGTGGCCATTTTTATTATATGTTTTTGTTTTTATTACCTTTTTAGAATTCTTTATTTTTCTTTGCATCAAATGGTTGGTTATTTTAGAGTGAAAATTAACATGAAGAAAGATTGGCTTAAAGAATTAAAGAAAATAAAATCTAAAAATTGGAAAGACATTTATCATGTGGTTATTTTGCCCACATACAAAGAAAGCAAAGAAATTATTGAGGAAAGCATTGAAACTTTAGTAAAGTCTGATTATCCTAAAGAAAAAATAATTGTAGTTTTGGCAGTTGAGGAAAGAGCCGGGCAAAATTTTGAAAGGCAAGCTAAAATTATTGCTGATAAATATTCAGATGAATTTTATAAATTTTTAATAACTGTTCATCCCGACAATATTAAAGGAGAAATCAGCGGAAAGGGTTCTAACACTGCGTTTGCGGGGCGAGAAGTAAAAGAAAAAATTATTGATAAGCTTAAAATTCCTTACGAAAATATTTTAATTTCTACTTTTGACATAGACACAAAAGTTTTTACGCAATATTTTGCCTGTTTAACTTGGTATTATTTAACAGAAAAAAATCCTATTTACGCCAGTTATCAGCCGATACCGGTTTATAACAATAACATTTGGTCAGCTTCTGTATTTTCCAGAGTTGTATCAACTTCAAATACTTTTTGGCAAATGATTCAGCAGGAGAGATCAGAAAAACTTACAACCTATTCTTCGCATTCAACACCGGCCAAAACTTTTTTTGAGGTGGGGTACCCCACAAATGTGGTGTCAGATGATTCCAGAATTTTTTGGAGGGCTTATTTAAATTACGACGGAAATTACAGGGCAGTTCCAATTTATTATTTAGTTTCCATGGATGCTGTAATGGCAAAAAATTTCTGGCGTACAGCTTTAAATCAATATAAACAGCAAAGGCGTTGGGCGTGGGGATGCGCTGAAATTCCATATATAATGTTTGGATTTTTAAATAACAAAAAAATATCTTTACGCCATAAAATAGGGCACCTTTATACAATTTTAGATGGATTTTGGTCTTGGGCAACTGCAGCTCTTTTGCTATTTTTATTGGGCTGGTTGCCAATAATTTTGGGCGGACAAAAATTTAACTTTTCTGTTTTGTCTTTTAATTTACCAATTTTAACCTCGCAAATTATGACCGTTTCCATGGTTGGAATGTTGGTGTCGGCAATTTTAAGTACAATGCTTTTACCGCCAGTTCCAAGAGACATGAAGTGGTATTTAAGATGGTTTAAAAAATCCACTGTTTTTTTACAATGGATATTTTTGCCAATAACTTTAATTGTGTTTGGTTCGGCTCCATCTTTAGACGCGCAAATTCGTTTGATGACCGGAAAATACTTGGGTTTCTGGGTTACAGAAAAAATCAGAAAATAATTATTCAAAATGAATTCGTGTTTGAAATTGTTTTAAGCGTTCTTTTAATTCAGGGTAATCTTTTAGTGTTGAATCTCTTTCTAGAAGTTCTTTGGCAGCAGCCCTAGTTTTTTCAACTAAAAATATGTTTGAAAGTCCTTGCATAGCCATGTCGGGCACTCCCCATTGTTGTGTACCGTAAAGACTGCCTGGCCCTCTAATTTCCAAATCTTTTTCAGCTAGTTCAAAACCATTATTTGATTCAACCAACGCTTTTAATCTTTTTCTGTTTAACATGCTTGGGTCTGTGGTAAACAAGAAGCAATATGACTGCATGTCTGACCTGCCAACTCTTCCTCGGAACTGGTGAAGCTGTGAAAGGCCAAAACGCTCGGCGCCCTCAATCATCATAATTGTGGCTCTTGGCACGTCAACTCCAACTTCGA
>JAPLZA010000110.1 GCA_026395275.1 Candidatus Staskawiczbacteria bacterium
CTGTTCTTATAATTTTCTTTTTTAAATCTGTTTTACCATCAAACAAATCAACAACTTTTTTCTTTTCATCCATTGCCATGGCGTTAACTGTAAAATCTCTTCTGCTCAAATCATCTTCCAACTTTTTTGCATATTGCACTTGATCGGGATGCCTTTTGTCAGAATATTTTGCGTCTAATCTGTAAGTTGTGATTTCAATTTCCGCTAACTCCGGTTTTTTGCTGCCGGTACGGGCTGTAACAGTTAAAAAATTATTTTCATAAAAACTGTTAGGAAATACTTTTTGAATTTCTTCTGGTTTTGCATTTGTAGTAACGTCCCAATCTTTGGGGTTCACATCTAATAAAAAATCGCGTACGCATCCACCCACAACATAAGCCTCAAACCCTGCTTCTTGCAGGTCTTTGATTACAGATTTTACTTCTTTTGGAATAACCATGATTACATTTTATACTATCTTAAAAATTGATATTTTTCAATAAATTTGATATAGTTTAGGTGAATTAATCGCCAATATGGCGAACTAAATATGGCAACAAAAATTAATAAAAAGAAAGTAAAATCATACGGAATAAAATTTTTTGTTTTAAAAGACCTGCCTGCGCAGGCGGGCGGCAAAAAACAAGTTGCCAGGGCTTTTCTATATATAATGAATAATGATTTGAAAAAAGAACCTTTCGGATTGTTAGAAGATGTCTTTGTTGATGAGAGTCTGCGCGGGCAAGGAATTGGAACAGAATTAATAAATAATGTTGTTGCCGAAGCAAAAAAAATTGGCTGTTATAAACTTGTTGCCACTAGCCGTTACGAAAGAGTTGCAGTCCACAAATTATATGAAAAACTTGGCTTCGAAAGGTTTGGGTTAGAATTTAAGATGTATTTTAAAACTTAATCATGGATAATAAACAGAAAATTGTTGTAATTGGTGGGGGTTCAGGTAGTTTTATGGTTTTGTCAGGATTAAAAAAACATCCTGTAGCTTTAACAGCCGTAGTTACCATGTCTGATGATGGTGGTTCTACGGGAGCCCTAAGAGATGAACTTGGAGTTTTGCCTCCGGGCGACGTAAGGCAATGTTTGGTGGCTTTGTCTGATTCAAGCAAAACATTAAGAGATCTTTTTAATTACAGGTATGATAATGGCGGATTAAAAGGCCATAGTTTTGGAAATATATTTATATCTACTTTAGAAAAAATTACCGGCGGTTTTGATAAAGCTGTAATAGAAGCCAGCAGAATTTTAAGAATTCGTGGCTATGTTTTTCCTGTAACACTCAAAAATACCAGGCTGGTAGCTGAACTTAAAAATGGAGAAAAAATAATTGGAGAAAAAAATATTGAACTTTATAAGGGTGGGGGTGAAAACATTAAAAAAATTTATTTAAAACCAAAAGCCGAATTAAATCCAAGAATTTTTAAAGCAATAGCAGAAGCAGATAAAATAGTTATAAGCCCCGGAGATCTTTACACCAGTCTAATCCCAAACTTTTTAGTTAATGGACTTTCAGAAACAATCTCTAAATCTAAAGCCAAAGTAATATATGTGGTTAATTTGATGACCGAGCTTGGCCAAACCAACGGCTTTTCTTCTATTGATTATATTTCCGGGCTGGAAAAATATGTTGGCAAAGGAATTATAAAACACGCAATTTTTAACACTGAACTGCCGGATTCTAAATTATTGAAAAAATACGCTAAATATGGCGAAAAACCGGTAATAAAGGGGGAAATAGAAAAACTTCCAAATCTTAACTTTTTAGAATACAAACTTTTAAGCCATAAAATTTATAAAACCGACAAAAATGACAAACTTAGCGAGGAAAGATCATTAATCAGACACGACTCCAACAAATTAGCTAAGATAATTTACGACCTGTGATAAACTTATCGCAGGTTGCTTTTTTTCATTTTTTTAGGTAAAATATTCATAAACCCTGCATAAATGCCCTCGTGGTGAAACTGGATATCATAACTGGCTTCGAACCAGTCGTTCCGGGTTCGAATCCTGGCGAGGGCACACAAAATTTATTAAATAAATTTATTTAATATGAATTCAAAAAAACTTCTTTTAATTATTTTACCAATTGTATTTTTATTTTTCGCCTCCCCCGCATCAGCATTATTGGGAAGAATAGAAGTAGATCTTACTGCCCCCAGCAATCCATCGGGAACTGTTTATAAAAATATGTATGTTGGGCAAACTGAACAATTAAAAGCAACCAATCATGATACTGGCGCCGATATTACTTCAGCTGTTAATTGGTGGACAGCGGATCAGTCAGTTGTAACAGTCAGTAATGGTTTAGTCACGGCAATTGGAGTGGGCAAGGCCACAGTATCAGCAACGGCTTCTTGTACATTTTGTTCTGCTACAAACGCACCTTTTAATATTACTCTAGCTCCTGCAGGAACAACTCCTTTTGCAAATCCAACCGCCACAAATTTACCTCCAACGACAACAAAGACTACTGCACCTGTAGTTCACAAATGCCCAACAACTGGTCTTGTCACTTGCACAGGAACACCTGAATGCCCGTGCACTATTTGCACCTTATTCCAACTTATAACAAATATTTATTCTTTTGTTGTTTGGGATATAGCAACACCTTTAGCAGTTTTAGCGCTTCTAATTGGAGGAATTTTAATTATGGTTTCTGCCGGAAACGCAAACACGCTTGGCACTGGTAAAAAAATTCTTTTTGCTGCCGTAATTGGATTAGTTTTAGTTTTCTGCTCATATTTAATAATTGACTTTGTCTTGCACGCTATTGGATACACAAAAAATTGGACAGATCTACAACTTAGTTGCTAAGATAATGAATTAAAGCCCCCATAGCTCATTTGGTAGAGCAGATCCCTCTTAAGGATAAGGTGGCAGGTTCGAGCCCTGCTGGGGGCACATTAATAATTTTTAAATACTTTAGATATTTAAAAATTTTAATCCGCTAGTATGGCGAGAACCTGCTCCCCGAATCGCGACCGAGTCGCAACGAGGGCGGCGATGCCTTCGGGCAACTTTTCGAGCCCTGCTGGGGGCACAAATCTTTACAAAAGAAGATAAATAGAGTAGAATATACGTATTATTAACCTTGGATGCCGGAAGCATCCTTATATA
>JAPLZA010000024.1:0-3002 GCA_026395275.1 Candidatus Staskawiczbacteria bacterium
ATTTGCGAACTTGCAACTTGAATTTTGAATGAAAAACAATGAAGACTAAAGAGAAAATAAGCATTGGTGAATTTGACGGCAAACGCTTTCAAATTAGACTTGTCGAGCCTAAAGACGAGAAGAAAGCTGTATTAACTCATTATTTACATAACATTCACCGCACAAAGACACTGCAAACAATGGACAGACAAGCAACGACAGAGAGAACGCCAGCACCTAACAGCTAGAGTTTCGTGGTGGCCGGAGGCCAAGCCATGAAACTCCGGTTGAACGGAACCGGTTAAGAGCACTATAAAATTGTTATGGATTTTTTTTTTGTGGCTTTGTTTGATCGAAGTGTTTTGGCAAGGATAGAGCTCCTCTTTTGATACTTAATGTGTGCGATATGAATTAAAATCTCTTCCCATTAGGCATAGCTTCCCTTACCCATAAATTTAAGAACTAAATCTCTCGCTAAAAAGCATAGCTTCCCTTACCCATAAATTTAAGATTTATAGGGAATAGAAGTTTGGCTATCGCCCATGTAATATAAAGGTGGCCCGCGTTTGTCGAACACCAAAATTGTGCGCAGGTTGCCAGTTTTGCAATGCGGGCATTTGGGAAGAATGGTTGGCTTTGCGGCTTCTTTTACAACAGATTTAATACCTAATTTTTGCTGTAAGACTTTCAACTTCTTTCTTTTCCAAGTGCTGCTTAGGAATCCATAATGCCTAATCTTAACAAAGCCTTTGGGGAGTATGTGCAGTGCAAACCTTCTGATAAACTCGGCATGGCTAAGGATCATTTCTTTCTTCTGCGCCTTTTGCTTGTAATCTTTGTATGTAAAGCTTACTGTGTCTTTCCCTATCTCCTTAATTCTATTGTTGCTAATAGCAATTTTGTGCGTATATCTTCCAAGATACTCAACAACTGCCTTAGGACTTCCAAAAGGCCTCTTAGCAAATACCACCCAATTTTTCTCCCACAAGGCTTCTCTTATGTTTTGGTATTGAGAAGCATTTTCCTTTTTGAGTTTCTCGCAAAACTTTGCCCTAAACACTTTAGATAGCGCTTTCACATGAAACAAAAATTTACCATCGGCCCTTATGTGTTGCCAATTGCCGTTCTTGTCTATTCCACCTCCAGGTACAATACAATGCAAGTGAGGATGCAAGCTTAAGTTTTGACCCCAAGTATGTAAGATAGAAACCATGCCCATCTGCACCCCTTTGTTTTTACCAAATTGTTGCAAGGTTTCCCATGCGGCATCGAAAAGGATTTCGTATACCATTTTAGGAGCGTGTATAGCAAGCGCATTGATGGCATCTGGTAAGGTAAATACCACGTGAAAATAAGGTACAGGCAAGAGTTCTTCTTCTCGTTTACTAATCCATGCTTCTCTGTTCTTGCCTTGGCATTTTGGGCAATGCCTGTTCCTGCAGCTGTTATAGCTGATTTGTAACTTTCCACAATCATCACAAGCATCTACGTGTCCGCCTAATGCTGCTGTTCTACATTTTTTAATCGCAGAGAGCGTTCTAAGTTGCCATGAGTTTAAACCAATAGCTTCAATTTGATTTGCTAAAAGTTTTATTACATCAGCCACACTTCGACTTCGCTCAGTGCAGGCTACTTGGGGCTGCATGCGGCAAAGAGCGTATCTAAAGGACTGAATATTTTTTGAGAGGGAAGTTGAGCCACTTGTAAATATTCAATGGTAGTTTCGATGCTTTCATGACCCAATAAATCTTTTAGGGTCATGATGTCAATGCCATCTTCTAGCAAGTGTGTAGCATAGGTATGGCGTAAAGTATGTACATGAACATCTTTAATGATACCGGCATTTTTGCAAGCTTGCTTCACCGCCCATTGAACACCCTTTTGTGAATACCTGCTATCAAAGTCGCCACCTGCTCTATTGGCTAAAGGCTGCCCATTAAACAACCAATCTTTAGGCTTTTCTGCCTGAATATAACTCTTTAGACCACGTATTAAATGTTCTGATAAAGGAACGTATCTATCCTTTTTACCTTTGCCTTGAACCACCCGCAATTGCTTACGATCGAAGTCTAAATCTTGAAGTCGCACACTGCGTGCTTCCATACAGCGAAGTCCGCAGCCATATAGCAAGCCAATTAATATTCTGTGCTTAAGTATCTGGCAACTTTTTAGCAGACGCCATACCTCTTGTTTACTTAAAACAACTTGTACTTTTTTTTCATGTTTAATCTGAGGCAATGCCAAATACTCATAAGGCAAACCTTCAGATTTAAGCAAAAATCGCAAGCCATAAACGGTGTGTTTAAAATAGGTTTGCGAAGGTGTTTTGGACTTCTTTTGCAGAAAGAACAAGTAATCATGAACTTGTTCGGGGTCGAGTTCGGTGGGTAATTTACCGAAATGCAGCGCCATAGCAGCCACATGACGAGAATAACAATGATAGGTGATGCTACTTCTACCTAAAACAGAAATAGTGCGCTCAAAACGCCCCATTAAATCTGTAAAGCCAGCAATCTCACGCTTAGCACAATTGATTAATTTGTTCTCCCTTAATTCTTCAGGGCTCTTTTTTTTGTTACCATAATGTTGTTTATTTACACAAACAATATAATAAACTTTAATAAATGCTACCGCAGGTTTAGTTCAACACGGGTTTGGCAAAAGTGGCGGTTCAGTGCTCCGCAGACACATTTGTGGTTAATCAAAGTTTGGTTCTCCGCATCAACATTTGTGGTAAAAATCGCCACCTTCGCCAAGCCCGAAAACGTTATGCACAAGCGGAAAAAAGACAACGACACAGCGAAATGACAATGAAATATTAAACTTGAAATGGAAGACTTGATAAATTGACTGACTACCCAACACTCATTTCCGACCCGAATGTATTTTAATTTTTTCCCCGACCCACAAAAATTTTGAAATTCAGCCTGCCCACAAATGGCACATTTGCTTTTGCCCCGACACACGAAGCCAACGCTTCGGCAAAATCAAAAGAGCCATTTTTCCTACACCTTTGAGTTACT
>JAPLZA010000024.1:3048-9016 GCA_026395275.1 Candidatus Staskawiczbacteria bacterium
AAATCAAAAGAGCCATTTTTCCTACACCTTTGAGTTACTTTAACATTTTTTTGGAAATATATTTGACAATTACAAATAAAACGCTTTATCTTTGTGAGCGAATATTCACTCTATAATTTAAATGACATTTAAAATGGAAACTGAACTTTCTGAAAGACAAAAGGAAATAATTAACGCTTCGCTTGAACTAATTGCCGAAAGCGGAATACAGAGTTTAACCATAAAAAATCTTTCAAAAAAGATTGGACTTGTGGAATCAGCTATTTACAGACACTTCGAAAGTAAAACACAAATTTTAATAGCAATACTCGATTCCATATCTGGACAAACTATACCAAATAGGTCAACAAAAGTTGAAAGTGTGATTAATCATCTTGAACAAAATCTTAGAAATCATTTTCAGACTTTTACCGCTAACCCTGCTTTGGTATCTGTAATTTTTGCCGAAGATTTGTTTCAAAACGAAGTTTTGTTAGTTGAAAAAACGAAAGCAAAGGTGGAAAGAAGCATATCTGAGATGGCTGCAATGATAAAAGTTGGTCAACAAAAGGGAGAAATAAGAAACGACATTGATTCTGAACAATTAGCAATTATGATTAACGGAAGTGTAAGAATGTTGGTGAAACAATGGAAAATGTCGGATTATTCATTTGATTTAATCCAAAAAGGAGATGAGCTAATCAACTCAATGAAATTATTATTAAAACCTTTATGATTATGAAAAATATTGTACAAATAAATCGCAAAATATTTCTGTTGTTAATGCCTATAGCGTTGGTTTTATTGTCTTTTCAATATCAAAAAACGAATGATATAACAGGCAAATGGGCTTTCCCAGACTCTCCCCGTGAAATTGAAATATATAAACAGAGTGACAAATATTACGCAAAAATTATCAAAGTTTCGGGTAAAGATGAAAAAGAAAAGGTGGGACACATTATGTTAAAAGATTTAGTTTATTACCAGACCGACAAAAAATATACTGGGGAAGTTAACTCTCCTTCGGGAATGACTGCATCGTGCGAATTAGTTCTACTTGATGAAAACAAACTACAAATTAATTTAAAAAAGTTTTTTATCATTAATAAATCATACACATTAACAAGAATAAAATGAAACGATTCATATTTATCATAACAGGATTATTACTAATAATACAGTCTGCAAATGCACAGACCAAACTTAGTTTTAATAACCTCGATTCGCTTTTAAAATATGCTGAAAACAACAGTATAGCTATCAAAACAGGAGAACAACAAAGTCTTTTGGCAAAATGGCAAAAAATTTCATCGCAAGCCGGACTGGTAAATTTTAGAATGCAAACAAATTTTAATTTAACCAATAATTTGGAATTACCTGTTACATTTCTTCCAGCAGAAGCGTTTGGCGGAACACCGGGAACATTTAAAGAAGTTACAACCGGTCAGCAATATATTGGAAATTTCAATTTAGCACCGCAAATCGACATTATCAACCCTGCAAGTTGGGCAAAACTAAAAAGTGCCAATGTGAATGCAGAACTTACCAATGTGAATAATCTTATTGCAAAAAAATCGCTCTTTGAATCTATTTCGGCAACATATCACAATATCATTTCCTTGCAAGAACAAATTGAAATTACTCAAAAAAGTTTGTTGGCTGCCGATACTTTATTACAGAATATGCAAAATAAATATTCCGAAGGTATTGTCCGTCAACAAGATTTGAATGATGCTCAAATCAATAAATTAACTCTATCCGATAAACTGGAACAATTAAAATTATCCTTAAAGCAACAATATTACAGCATCAAAATTTTATGCGATATACCTGAATCTACTGAAATAAACATTGACGAACAGCCCACCTACAACAAACAATTTATTCTTGGTTTAAATGTAGATAATCTGCTACAATACAAATCTTCGCTTCTGAAAGTTGAACTGGCAAAAGCAGATTTAAAAACAAATCGCTTAATGCAATATCCTACTGTTTCGCTTGTGTTTTATGATGCTTGGCAACAAAACAGTAACAATATGTTTTTTGATAATGATATTAAATGGTTGAATTCTCAATACATAGGTTTAAAATTAAGTATGCCGTTCCCAGACATTAATAGATATACACTAACAAAAAGTTCACAAATCAATAAAACTATTTCATTACAAAATGCAGAACATACGAAACTTCAAAACGAGTTAACAAATAAACAATTGATTCTGGATTATGAGAAAGCATTTTCTCAATTCAATACCGCAAAGCAAATTTATCAACTCAAAGAACAAAATTATGGATTGGTATTGAACCAGTTTAACATGTCAATACTTTCATCCGATAAGTTGCTCATTGCTTTTAATGATATGCTTACAAGCCGTTTGAATTACAGTAGTGCACTTGCAAATTTACTCTACACAATGTCAAAAATTGAAATAAATAATACAATAAAATGAAAACAAACAGATATTTAATCATGGCTTTTGCCGGACTTGTTCTCCTGAATTCGTGCGGTAAAAAATATTCAGAAACTAAACCTGAATATCGGAATATTAATGAAACAGTTTTTGCATCAGGTGTCTTAGTTCCTGAAAACCAATATAACTTAACCGCACAAAGCGATGGATATCTTATTTCACTTAACTTTGAAGAAGGTGATATTGTTAAAACAGGCGACTTACTTGCTGTTATTGATAACAAAACATATGATATTAATCTGCAAGGTGCCAACCAACTTTTAGATATCGCAAATAGTAATCTATCCCCAAGCGCTCCGGCATTAAAACAGATAGAAGCAAACCAATTGATTGCTGAGCAAAAAATGAAACAAGATGAAATTCAGGTTGAACGCTACAAAAAATTATACGATGCCAACAGCGTTTCAAAATTAGAATATGAAAATGTATTGCTCGCATTTGAAACATCAAAAGCAAATTATATTTCATTGCAGGAAAACTACAAATTGCAAAAACAGCAAGCTGAACAACAGCTCATCAACCAAAAAACTCAAAGCGGCATTAATAAAGTGTTGCAAGGCAATAATGAACTTAGGGCGGTAATAGGTGGCAAAGTTTACAATAAATTCAAAGAACTGGGCGATTACGTGCGAAGGGGTGAAATTATTGCTGTTATTGGAAGTCCTGCAAATCTGTACGCTAAATTAAGTATCGATGAATCGAGTATTTCAAAGGTACGAGTTAATCAGCAAGTTATAATTCAACTGAATACCGATAAGAATAAAAATTATAAAGGAGTGGTTTCCGAAGTTTACCCATCATTCGATATTAAAACACAATCATTCAGTTGTAAAGCGGTTTTTACTGACAGTTTGGATTTTCTGATGTCGGGCACACAAGTTCAGGCAAATATTATAATAGAAAATAAAGACAGCGTACTGGTGATTCCGCGTAACTATTTAGATTTCGGTAATACTGTATTGGTTAAAGGTGAAGGAAAAATTAAAGTTGAAATAGGCTTCATTTCCAATGAATGGGTAGAAATACTCAGTGGAATTAATGAAAATTCAGAAATTCAGGCAGAAAAAAAGTAAATCCTAATCATTATGAAGTTATTTAGAAAAAAAATCAATCTCGGTGTGGACTACGAAATTGCCTTTACTCACATATCGGCAAGGAAAATGCAAACTTTTGTTGTGTCACATGCGGTAGCTATCGGCATTGCAGCCTTCGTTTTCTTAAATTCATTAGTCATTGGTTTTAACCGAAGTTCCGATGAATCGTTTTTTAAAGCCATGCCTCACATTCGCATTTACATTGACGATAAAATAAGTATGCCACTCCTGAAGAACGATACAATACATAGGGCTTCCGTGATTGTAAACCCCAAAATAACGAATAACAGCAAAAAGTTAATAAACCCCGAAAAAATTGTAGAACAACTAAAATCGAAAGAATATGTTTTAACAGCAGCACCATGGCTGAACATCAACCTGTTTTATAACAACGGAATTTCGCAATTGAACGGCAGTAGTTCAGGGGTAAATATAATTGAAGCAAACACATTATTCGATATAAAATCCACCATGGTTGAAGGCTATATGAACCAATTGCTTAGCACACCCAACGGAATTATTTTAGGAGTCGGTATTGCCGAAAATCTTAATATTAGGTTAAATGACAATATAAGTATTGTTTCACCTTTGGGGATAATTAAAGTAATGAAAGTAGTTGGGTTTTTCAAAACAAGTAATTCGGTTGTTGATAAAACCAAGTCATACATCAATTTATCAATCGCCCAGCAACTAATGGCACAAGGTCCTGATTATCTAACTGACATTTATATTAAAGTTAAAAATCCTAACGATGCCCCAAAATACATTTCCGATTTAGAAGCCTTATCAGGTTATAATGCCGAAAGTTGGCAAACAGCTAATGAATCGGTACAAGCAACAAAAAAAACCAGAGCGGTAATGATGGGCTCAATTTCGTTTATAATACTGATTGTGGCTGCATTCACCATTTACAATATTATCAACATGACTGTTAAACAAAAACTGCATGACATTGCCATACTTAAAGCGCAAGGTTTTGCAGGTAAAAGTGTTGTAAAAATATTTATCAGCGAAGCCTTAATCATTGGTATTTTGGGAACAATTGGCGGGATGATGTTGGGTGCATTTTTGATAAAAATTCTTAGTAAGGTATATATTGGTGGCGATACTGGATATTTTCCAATTCAGTTTGAACCCAAAATTATGGTTGTCGGATTTTTAGTTGGCATTGTCGTTACTACCATTGCCGGATATATTCCTGCCAGAAGTGCCGCCAAAGTTGACCCTATTTCAATATTTAGAAATTAATGAAAATGAGAACGATACTTAAAGTAGAAAATATTACAAAATTCTTTTACAGCCCCGTTGAGTTCAAAGCATTAAATAATATTGCTTTTGAAGTGCAACAAGGTGAATTTTTGTCCATCATTGGTAAATCGGGTTGCGGTAAATCGACAATGCTGTACATACTTTCGACAATGGATACAGAATATGAAGGAAGAATATACCTTGATGAACAACTTCTTACAGGACTAAAACAAGATAAATTGGCAAGATTAAGAAATAGCAGTATTGGATTTGTTTTTCAATTTCACTATTTGCTACCGGAATTTAGTTGTTTAAAAAATATTATGATTCCAGCCCTGAAATTAGGAAAATATTCACGTGAAGAGATAGAATTTAGAGCATATGAGAAACTAAAATTACTCGAATTAGAAGAACAAGCATTAAAACCAGCATCGAAACTATCAGGGGGCCAACAACAACGTATTGCTATAGCACGTGCATTGATTAATGAACCTAAAATAATAATGTGTGATGAGCCAACAGGGAATTTAGACAGCAAAAATTCCGAAATTGTGTTGGACATTTTTAAACAAATATCTAAAGACTTTAATCAAACAATTATAACAGTTACCCATGATAACGACTTCGCAAAAGCATCAGACAGAATAATTGAAATGCAAGATGGTGAGATTATTAACCATAATCTAATTCTTTAAAAAATGAGAATTTTTGACACAAAAAAATTGCAAGCATTTCCTTTTTCAGAAAGGCATAAGAATGTTTTTTTTCAAGTTGATGAGTTCAAAATTCGAATCATTGAACTCAATAAAGGCCAACAGTTATCCAAGTGCCAAATGAGTTCGTATGTAATATTTTCATTGGTCTCTGGTGAAGTTGAAGTAATGGTAAATAACGAAAATTCTTTATTAAAAGAAGGAGAATTATTGGTATCGGAACCAGCAAATTTTTCTATGAAAGCCATAAGGGCATCACGCCTTTTGGGCATTCAAATCAATAAACAAAAATTTTAATATGAAGATACTTACAATCATAGCATTATTAGCTATTATAGCTTCACTGTTTGCTGACAGGCGTAAGACCTGGACAGGTATAAAGAAAGGTTCAGTGATGTTTGTAAAAATTCTTCCTGCCATTGTATAGGTGCTGATTTTGGTAAGTATAATACTCTATCTGCTG
>JAPLZA010000024.1:9100-10332 GCA_026395275.1 Candidatus Staskawiczbacteria bacterium
AATATTTGGGTGAAGATGCAGGTTTTACAGGCTATGTATTTGCAGCCCTTGCAGGTTCAATTGCTTTAATTCCCGGTTTTATAGCATACCCTTTAGCGGGCATTTTGTTAAAAGCTGGTGTTAGCTATCCTGTTATTGCTGTTTTTATAACGACTTTAATGATGGTTGGGATTTTGACTTTACCCATTGAAATAAAATATTTTGGTGTCAGGATATCCCTTATCCGCAATACGCTATACTTTTTCGGAGCATTGATTATAGGCTCTTTAATTGGTCTATTTTACATATTATGAGAAATTTATTTAAGAAAAACTGGATAAATTTGTCAATTATTATTGCTTTTGCTGTATTTGTTGCAGTGTCATTCAGTATTGATTACAATCCGGGTAAAAGCATATTTAAAGAACAGTTTTATATTTTTTTTAGGGAGATGATTTTGTTTTTGCCCATTATGTTTATTCTTATCGGGCTTGGCGATGTATGGGTTAACAGAGAAAAGGTTGAAAAACATATTGGAAAAGATTCGGGGTTAAAAGGAATTATACTTGTAATATTTTTGTCCATGGCACAGGCTGGTCCGTTGTATGGAGCATTTCCAGTAACCTACCTACTCTGTAAAAAAGGAGCCAGTATCAGCAACATATTTATTTACATAGGAGCATTTTGCACCATTAAGATTCCGATGCTCACATTCGAAATCGGCTTTTTGGGATGGAAGTTCTCACTTTTACGGACACTCTTTTCGTTGCCAGTTATCATAATAATAGGAGTTGTGATGGAAAAACTATTGAAAAACAAATCCTTTGAAGTAAAACAACCTTAAATAGTTGTAATTATGTGATTTAGAATATTTAATTTGGCATTATTTCATTTGACATTAACTTTACCAACGCATTTGCAAGCACATTGCCAAAGCCACACGAGCCAACGCTCCAACCAAAGCTTTGTCAAAGAGCTTGCAAAGCCAACCCGAGAAAAGAATTTCAAAATTTTTCTCCAACGCTAAAAGGGAAAAATTAAAACACGCCAATACACGGGCGACACAGACAGAAAAGAAAAATGAAGTAGTAATTTGACAAGTTGAATATGAAAGTGCAATTTGACTCAAACCCACGGACAGACAAGAACCGCCAGTGCATAACACGGTATATAAAAAATTGGGCAGATACTACTGAAATCAAGCATTGTGGCTCACTTCAAACTTTGTATCGGTTTGACAGTGCCGTGCTCCG
>JAPLZA010000012.1 GCA_026395275.1 Candidatus Staskawiczbacteria bacterium
CCGTTAATTGGAGGACCAATGATTGATAATTTAGGTTGGAGATCAATATTTTTACTAAACATCCCTGTTGGAATTGTGGGAACAATTATGGCTTTTGTTTTCGTAAACGAATCTGTTTCAGGGAATCAAGCCAAAAAATTCGACTGGTGGGGAGCGTTAACTCTTGGAACCGCACTTTCGGCATTAGTTTTAGTTTTAGACCAAGGAAACGCATGGGGCTGGTCAGACTACAGAAGTATGATTTGTTATTTTATAACAGTTTTGTTTACGTTCATATTTTTATTTATTGAAGCAAAAGCAGAAGATCCTATAGTTGACCTTAAATTTTTCAAAAACAGCGTTTTCGTAAACACCCTTGTAAATAACTTTGTGGTTTTTATGGCATTAATGGGGGCTATTTTCTTAGTTCCAGTTTTCGTGCTGACTTATTTGGGATACAACGCCACAAAAACCGGCTTAATTTTTATACCAATGGCTTTTTGTATGGTTATTTTTTCTGCAATTGGGGGAAGCTTAACAGGAAAAGTAAAACCCAAATATGTTGTTTTTATAAGCACTATTGTAGCAGCCTTTGGAGTTTACCTTTTTACTTTTTTAGACCCAAGGTCAACTCTTATTGATGTTCTTATCCCTCTTTCTATAATGGCTATGGGTTTGGGGTTTGGAATGGCTCAACGTACCAGTATAGTTGCTGCAGTTGTACCAATTGAAGAAATGGGAATTGCTTCTTCGGTTTTGGCTTTAGGAAGAAATATTGCCGGAGCTTTTGGTGTTGCAATTTTCGGAACCATTTTAACCAATGCCACCAAACGAAACCTTTTAAATACTGCTTATCATAGTGTTATAAATGTTTTAAACCCTGTCACATATCAGCAGGGCGTGGCTCTTGTTATATTAAAAGCCCAAATAGATGCCTATAAACCAGTTTTTATTACTGCTTCAATTGTGTTGCTTATCGGTTCATTTTTAGCATTATTTATGAACGTGTCTAAAGAACAAATGCGTTCAAAGCATGAAGGAGAACCTCAAGATTTCGTTGAAGTTTAGGTTGTAAGTGTTATAATAAGTTATATATAATTAATAAAGTAAATTTATGTTTATAGCAATTATATTTATAGCAATTGGTTTAGCCATGGTTTTAAACGCCATGGGATTATTAACCGGGAGTTTTTGGGGAATTTTCTGGGGAATAATTTTTTTGGCGGTAGGATGTAAAATGATAATCAAAAAAAACGGATGCCCAATGTGCGGATGGGGAGTTATGCATAAAAAAATGCACGACAATTGCGAGTGCGACTGCGACCACCAAGAATAATAATATAAAAAGTCGTCTGCGGTAGAACCAAGACGACTTTTTTGATATAATAATTCAATATGGAAAATAATAACATACAAAAAAAGAATCACAATGTTTTTTACGTTGGGCTTTTAAGTTTTTTCGGCGGAATAAGCCAAGATATTTTTTCACCAATTTTACCTATTTATTTAACTTCGGTTTTGGGCTTTGATAAGGCTGTTGTTGGCATTGCCGAAGGAATAGTTACGGCCTCTGTAAACTTTTTTAGAATTGTAGCAGGACTTTTATCTGACAAATTCAAAAAACAAAAACCAATAATCTTTTTAGGATACTTTTTATCGATGATAGCCAGACCATTGCTGGTTCTTTTTACAACAGTTGGCGGAGTTCTTGGTTTAAGACTACTCGATGGAATAGGAAAAGGCATAAAAGACCCGGCAAAAGATGTTTTGATTGCAGGTTCGTCGGCTAAAGAAACTCGCGGAAAAAGTTTTGGAATAGCAAGAATGTTAGACACCATGGGTTCTGTTGTGGGGCCGTTAATTTTGTTTGTGCTTTTATATATATTTCAAAACAGCAATGCGCTGTATCATAAAATTTTACTTTTTTCTGCAATTCCTTTGGTAATTACTCTTTTACTCATATTCAAATTAAAAGAACTTCCTAAGGCAGAATTTAAAAAAGTAGAAGCTATTGGAACAAAAGGAAAATTCCCGCCGTCATTTTATGTTTTTATTTCAATAGTTATTCTTTTTACTTTAGGAAATTCTTCTGATGCATTTTTAATTTTAAGAGCAAGAAATTTAGGAATAACATTATTGGAAATCCCCTTGGTAATTGCGCTTTTTAATTTTATATATGCCTTGGCAGCAGTCCCGTTTGGCTCGCTGTCAGATAAAATTGGTAGAATTCCAACATTAGTTATTGGCTGGCTTGCATACGCATTAGTTTATTTAGGATTTGCGCTTGCTACTCACGCAATTTCAATTTGGTTTTTGTATGCTTTCTATGGAATTTATTATGCAACCAGCGAAGGAGTTTCAAGGGCTTTACTGACAGACATTGTAAACCCCGACCACCGTGGCAGGGCATTTGGTATTTATGGCATGGTAGTTGGCCTAACAACTTTACCCGCCAGTTTTTTTGCGGGATTTTTATGGGATAAATTTGGAGCTCCTGTGCCATTTTATTTTGGAGCCACAACAGCAGTATTATCGTGCATAGCCTTATTTATATTTTCTAGAACACTAAAAAAGGGAAACATTTAAATATTAAAAAACGCCTAACCAGCGTTTTTTTGTTGACTATTTTTCACAGAATAGTAGTATTTAAATATAGATTCGGGGTGAAGTCCCCAATAAAGGACCACGCTTCCAGGTGGAGGTTGCGGGTTGAAACCCCGCCATCCCGACCAACCTTTAGCTCGTTGAAAATAAGTTTAGTTCTAAACAAACAGGAGGCAAAATGAGAAAATCGAAAAAATCCCGTCCGCTTGGTGAAAAATTCATAAGCAGGATATCTGACGAAAAACTGCTCGAGGAAGTGGAAAGACACATAAAAAACAATCTTGTGGTTTCACTAATCAAAGAAGAAATCAGACGCCGCATAATGCTCCACAAAACAGTCTCTGAAAGATTGGTTGCGTCGCTAAGCGATGAGCTTGTGGCTTTGGTAAAAAAGATGCGTGGTGCAGATGCAGATCTTTTGTCGCAGTCCAGACGCTCTAAGGCTTTTGCCAGAAGCTTTGCTCACATCAAATGCCGGTTGGAATCATTGATGGGTGGCAGCGAGTGCGAGTGCTGCAAAACAGCAGCTTCTGCTGGCAAATAAAGTTTAGAACAGTCATTTGGCCCAAGCACAAGCTTCGGGTCTTTTTTTGTATTTAGTAGGATTGCAAATAACTAAAATATGTGTTATCATATATTTGCTTGCGTTGAATTAAGCGACGCAAATAAATAGAACCTTAACAAGAGGAACCCATGAATGAGACTGAAGAGACGAGAACAGCCAAAAAACTCATAATCTATTGTAGTGATACGCGAGTTGATCTCTGGAAAAGGATCAAAAAACATTTGATCCCTGCAGGCGAATGGTGGCAACCCTTGGGTTTTTTGGGGGGTGCGATTAGTCTTGCACACTCAGAACATTTGCCACTGGAATATGCGGTGTTAATGGTCAAACAAATTCCTTTCGCTATCAGAAAGTTTCCGACAATAAAAGAGGTCGTCCTTGTTGGGCACGATTGCGGATATTACGAGGATATTCCTCGTGGTATGAACTTTACTGTTGAAGATAAGGAAAAAGACCTCAGAAAAGCAGCTGCTCTCTTGAGGCGCCATTTTCCCAACATGAAAGTGTCTGCTTTCTTTGCTGAAAAAAAAGACAGCGAATTTAAACGCATCAAGTGCAGGCGAACCAAGCAATAAATCAGTCCCGTAGCTAGTTGTGTCTCCCCATAAAGGAGACTTTTTTTGCATAGACTCTTGACTGACCTTAAATAATTTTCTATCATTAATATTGTGCAATGCGACGGTTAGAGAATGGTGCGTCGCAAACAGGAATGGCCCGGCGGAGTGGCCGGACAGAACGGCAGAGGGGCTTGATTAGTAGTGGGAGCTAAAGGCTCAACTGGTTCAGAGCCCCTCTGTCCACTGCCATTTGCTCATTAAAAATTCCACCCACACAATAACCGCAAAACGGCGAAAGGAGGTGTTGGCATGAAACGACTATTAGTCGTTATCACCGTCGTCGGCTGACGTGGCATCGGACTACGAAAGGAGGCCCACATGCGATTGGAGCATGTAAGGGTAGTGTGTTCAACTTCAAAAAGCCGGCTGACGGCGAAGTGAAGGGCAAAAGGGTATTACCACGCCCAGAAGTGAGTATGAGAACATGGGTTCAAAAAGGTACGCTACCGCCTCAATTAGGGTAGCTTTTTTTTGCATAGGCGTCCTGGCACATAGCATTTTGCGACACGCAAACATGCTACCATGTGGCAGGATTGCATCATTTTTTATTTACGTCCTTATCACTCTTGACAAGCGATTGCTAATTTAATAAAATGGCTGTATACTAAAATCATGATTAGCCAGAGACAAGAACAACTTTTAAACTTTTTGGTCAGGGAATATATAGAAACCTCTGAACCCATAAGCTCTAAGGCTTTAAAAAAAGTCTGTGATTTAGATGTTTGCGGAGCAACAATAAGAAACGATTTACAAGTTTTAACAGAAGAGGGATACATTACACAGCCCCATACTTCTGCAGGAAGAATTCCAACAAGAAAAGCTTATAAATATTTTGCCGATAAAATGGAAAACGACAGGCAAAAGGAGTTTGATGATTTTATTGTGCGACAGATAAGGTTTGCGCACGAGCAAATGGAAAGTCAGATGAAACAAATGGAAGAGTTAATGCAGGTTTTGGAAAAAGACAATTTATTTGAAATATTAACAACAATAGAAATATGGCACAAGAAAATAATGTAAAACCCGCCTCCGCTGGAAGCTCTGGCGTGGCGAAGGAAGAAAAACTAAATGAGTCAGAAGAGCTGAAGAAAAAATCAGAAGAGTACCTCAATGGATGGAAAAGGGAACGCGCAGATTTTTTGAATTATAAAAAGAGTGAAATGGAAAGAATTGGTGAACTGGCTAAATATGCTAATGAAGAATTAATTTTAAAAATAATTCCAATTTTAGATAATTTATGTTTGGCCTCACAACATATTAAAGACCTGCCTGCGAAGGCAGGTGAAGGAGTAATCCAAATTCAAAAACAACTCGAAGATTTTTTGTCCAAGGAAGGCATTGCGTCCATTGAAGTTGTTGGGAAGCCATTTGATGCAAACACTATGGAGTCTGTAGGAACAAGTGAGGCAAAACCCGCCTTCGTCAAAGACTTCGGCGAGGCGAAGGAGGGGATTGTCGTCGAGGAAGTCCAAGGGGGCTACACAATGCATGGAAAAATAATTAGGGTAGCTAAAGTCAAAATAAATAAATAACATCATGAAAAAAATATTTAGAGACAAAAAATTAACAATAGCTCCGTTATCTGCAAAGGATTTAAAATGCGCCAGGGAATATACAGACTTTATAAACGACCTTATAACAGAAGGCGCCAAGCTTTTAATGAACAAAAAGCAAACGTTAAAAGAGGAACAGGGTTGGGTTATAAACGTTGTTAAAAAAGTAAAAAACAAAGAAAAAGTTTTTCTGATTGCTAGAGACGGTAAAAAAGTTGTAGGGAATGTAAGTTTTGAATCAATGACGTTCAGAAAAAATCATATTGCCAGAATGGGTATTGCAATTCGCCAGGGTTATCGCGGGAACGGCTTGGGTAAATACCTTATGTCAGAAATAATGAAATTAGCCAAGAAACAATTAAAAGTAAAACCGAAAATATTCCAGCTTGAGGTTTATGAAAACAATAAACCGGCAATAGCGTTGTATAAAAAAATGGGATTTAAAATTGTGGGAAAAGTTCCAAAACAAATTCAGTATGGCGGAAAATTAATTGGCGAATATATAATGATTAAAGAAGTAAAATAAAAAATAATCATCTTAACATATGTTAAGATGCAAGATAATAGAAGAGTCAGGTTGTGTGCGACAACCAACGCGAAATTATGGATATGATGGAAAAAATAAATAAAAATAAAATTGGATTTCATGAAAGTGTGGTGCCGGAGGTGCTGGATGGCAAGACGACTACTTGGAGAATTAGAGACCATAAATTAAAAGTCGGGGATGTTGTGGATTTTAAAAATAGTCAGACAGGAGAAATTTTTGGGACAGGAGAAATCACGAAAGTTGAGGTCACGACGGTTGGGAAAATAGATTTAAACGACAAAACCCACTACAAAACATACAAAAACAGGCAAGAATTAATTAACGCGTTCAAGCGCCACAATCCCAGTCACGAAATTACCGAATCCACCCCAATTTATGCCTACACGTATCGGTGCACGCCACGTGAAAAAGTATAAAAATAATCATCTTAACATATGTTAAGATACAAGATACAAGATACAAGATACAAAGATAATTAAAAGATAGTCAGGAGTTATTCTACGAAAAAGAGGAACAGTACAAAAAAATGAAAAAGGATAATTTAGAAATGGCAAGACAATTTTTAGGAAAAATGGTTAAAGTTGAAGTTGACCGACCTATTAGCTCAAAGCACCCACAACATAAATTCGCTTATACTGTAAATTATGGTTATATCAACGGCACAAAAGCACCCGATGGAGAGGAACTGGATGCATATTACCTTGGAACCGACAAACCGTTGCAAACCGCCGAAGGAATAGTAAGAGCAGTTATACATAGA
>JAPLZA010000041.1 GCA_026395275.1 Candidatus Staskawiczbacteria bacterium
CAGAAGATTTTGAGAGTAGAATAAAGAAACATAATGCTGGCCTGGTAAAATCCACAAAAGCTCGCATGCCTTTTATCCTAATAAGAAAAGAAAATTACAACACAAGAAGTGAGGCCAGGATAAGAGAGAATTACTTGAAAAAAATGAAAGGTGGCAATGAGTTCAAAAAAATAATTGGAATAATTTAAATCATTGCGGGATCGTCTAATGGTAGGACACGGCCCTTTGAAGGCTGGTATCTTGGTTCGAGTCCAAGTCCCGCAGCAATAGCAAATTCCGGTATCTTTAGATACCGGAATTTGGTACTAGTGTGGACTTTGTATGAGAACCAAGTCCCCGAATTGCGAGCTCGCAAGCGAGGCAATGCCTTCGGGCAACTCTTCGAGTCCAAGTCCCGCAGCAATTATTTTTTATCTATAGAAGACTGTTATAAAATAACAGTAGATTTTTTTTGTAGAAGTGATAGAATTAAAAAATATGGAAGAGCAAGAAAACGAAAATTTAAGAGAACAAGAATTGCGCATAAGAGATATAAAGAAAGAAAAAAGAGTTGTTTTGTTTTCTTTGCTGGCCGTGTTGCTGATTATATTTTTAGGAACCACCGCGGGCACTTTTGCTCCTAAAATACCTCAAGACAAAGTAATTAAAGGAGTAGCATTAAAGCAAGAACAAATCGTTGCCGGTCATTCTGTTGCATGGTTAACGTTGATTAAAAATAAAGACCTCAGTGATGGAAAACATTTAGTTAAACTTCCAAAAGGCGCAACAGATATAAAAATAAATACAATTTCTAGCGCCCAAGCTGAGGGCATATTATTATCTAAACCTAAAGAACAATTATCTCTAGCTCAACGCCAGCAACTGGCGATGGCTACTACAGAAAAATCTGAAAATATTTTAGCTCAGATGACAGGTTTTTTATACGCCGATGTCAGTGGAGCAATAGGTAATGCAGCTCAAAACATTATTAATAGTTTTATTAACCAAAAAATTATTTTAACTCCAGATGCAACCTATATAGATGTTTCTAAAGATGATTTATCAATTTCTTTTTCTAAAATTACCTCTTCTTTTAAAGACGCCATTGCATTTAATAGTTCAGCTCCCGTGCCAGACTATTTAGTTATAAAATATAATATTCCCGGGCCAAAACTTGTTTCGCAAACAACAAACACGGGCCAACAAGTTACTATTTCTGCACCTAAAGGGTACGATGACAAAGATTCAATGACTCCTATGGTCAATGTACTTGCTCCGTTTAAAATTCCTAAAAAATTTAAAGTGGGCGAGGAGTCAAAGATACATATTGAATGGAAAAATCCCGATTGCAACGTAGCTACCGATATATTACTCTGCAGGAGCAAAGGTATAGTAGAAATGCCATTCAAAGCCTACGACACAGACAATGATGGTTACCTAGACTACGTTGAATGGACAGTCCCACACTTGTCAGACCAGGTGTTTGACATTATCTTTATCTCTAAAGCTTTCCAGCTCGACAGCAACCAAAACATTCTAGCTGATGTGTACACAGAAACAGCAACTCAAGACAACGTCTGGACCTCACTCACTACCATTTATGCTAAGGCTGTAGACTCAAATAAACCAGCTACCATAGAAGTCTATCCTGCCTACACAGACGAAAATGGAACCGTTACCGATGGTCCGTTAGTTGCCACGTTCAACAACATCAACACACAAAACACATACAAAGTATTTCTCACCAGTCTGCAGAAACCCACAGACCTGTTTGACTTAAAGATAATCGGCAACGTTGACATTGACTATGTGGTGGATCCGGTTGGGGCGGTTGTCCAATATATAACTTCGGGCCACGATTTTGGCT
>JAPLZA010000112.1 GCA_026395275.1 Candidatus Staskawiczbacteria bacterium
AAATCATAAATTAATTTTTGTAATTCTTTTCCATAAGCTTCTTTTGTTTCCAAACTATTCATAGCAGATAAGGAAAACTGACTAAAGGCCGAAGTTAAATGATTTAAAATTTCTTCTGCGCGATTTTGCGACTGAGCAGACGCAACAACCCTAATATCAACCTCAAAAGGTTGCTTCTGAATTTTACTTTGAATTGCATCATAACCTTTTTGGTCAAAAGTTTGTTCTTTGTCTTTTAATCCCAGCTCTTCTTCTTTTTTCTTAGCATCTTTACCAAAAAGAACTTTCAACATGTTTTCGGCCTCTTCTATTACGGGGTTTCCAAAAGCATGAAGCACAGCGTCTCTAACGGGCTTGCCTTCCCTTATTTTTTTTAAAGCTTTTTCTCCTTTCTTTCTGAAATTAAGCTTGGACAATGGCCTTATTAAAACCTGAACAGCTCCTCCTTCACTAGCTTCTATTTTGCTCAAAGTATTCGTCACCAAAGATAAGGGATCTGTTTCCAAAGATTGATAGGTGCTTATAGGAAAAAGTGAGCTTTCTGAAAATTTTAAATATGCGGCGGCTGTTGAACCTTGGGGTTCAAAAATTGTGTAATCTTGCGGAACTTTATCTACAACCGCATTGGGATAAACTCCTTGCACATATTTTTCAAAAACAGATTCTAAATATTTTGGAACCGCCACATAAAAAGAAATATCGGAACTTCCTATTTGAGATGCTATTTCAAATGCGCAACAAGGAGGAGCTTGGAATCTATTCGGTTTTTTTAAATACAAAAAATTAGCAAAAACCTGTTCCATCTGGGCAATCATCATTTTTTCCTCTTTCTGAGCTTCTCCCTCTTTTTTAGGGGTATATTTTGGCATCATAACCAGAAATAAAACCATGTCTAGCCCTCCAAAGACTGATTTTTTTTCATTTGTTTCGGCGTTTACGGCTATCATAAAAGCCACAACTATTAACAAAAAAACCAATATGAGCCCCGAAACTATTATAGACATTAAATGTAAAAGTTAATTTTTCTTTTTTTTATTATCATCTTTGTCGTCGTCATCTGATTGAGCCATATTTTTATACAAGCCTTCCTGAGATAATATATCGTGCAGAATATCTAAAATATAAGAATCCCCCATTTTTTTTGCAATCTGTATTGCAAAAACTACACCTTTTTCTCTGGCAACTTCTAAAAGATGCTCTATTTTTTCTTTTTCTCCTAAAAATTCTATTTTCTTAGCTTTTTTCTCGGCCTCTCCTTTTGTTTTCTCATCTAAATCCATCATTTCTATCTCTCTCCTTAAATCAGCGGACACCATCTTCTCATATGGCGACACTTCCCTTGTCTCAGGTTTTTTTTCAGTTTCAAAATGCGCGCCTCTCTCTAATGGAGACGTTCTTTTTTCCGGAGTAGGGATATTTTTTAAATCGTCTTCTTTTTTATTTATATCTGCCATGTTATTGAACTACTAAATCTAACAAAAATGAATCAATTTTATTAGAAGAAAGATTTCCTGATTTATTGTCTTTCCCCGTTTCAACTCTTATTTTTAATCCTGTTGAAGCTTTTGAAACCTCATATATTTTAGTGCAATCAACAAAATCAAACGCAGGCTTTAATACGGCCCCGCAACCATTTGAATTGGGAAGCCAGGCGCCTATAACGTAATCATCTAAGGGAACAAAATTCCTACCTTTAGAATCTATTATATTTTCTATGGTCCAAGCTCCCCTTTCAGTGTTATTTACGCCCTCATTTTGAGCTCCAACTGTAACTTCAATAAATTTTGCTCCAGGATTCGATACGCTTAAGTCTTTCGACTGATAATAACTATACTGGCTATTTTTAATAGCAGAACCCCTTAATATGCCTCCTTTGTCTAGCGCCGACTCAAATTGAAATTTGATATCACCCAAGGTTTGGTCGTAAACGGGCAAAGTAACTTCCGGGGTTGTTGGCGTATTTGGTTTTTGCGAAGGTGTTGCCCATCTTAATATTAAAAAAGTTATTATAACAGCAACCAAAACAATTACAGCCAAAACCAAAAGAAGTTTTGATGTTTGCCCAGAAGATTTATTGAATTTAAACATATATTTATTTAGTTATATATTTATTAATCTTACTATTTTAAAGAAAATATGGCAATCTACTCATACCTTAAGGCATCAACTGGTTTTAACTTGGAAGCTGCTCTGGCCGGAAAATATCCTGAAATACAACCAATTGTAAAAGAAAACGCCAAGCTGAATAAAATCAACCCCGGACTTACATCGGCTTTTATATAAAAAAGCGGGTGTATTTGAAAATATGTTTCAATTGCTTTAGCAAAAATTAATCCCATTAATGTTCCTCCTATTCCGCCAAGCATCCCAAAAATACCCGACTCAATTAAAAATATTGTTACAATTGTTCTGTTTTTAGCTCCAATGGCTTTCATAATTCCAATTTCTTTTGTTCTTTCTGAAACAGAGGTATACATTGTATTCATAATTCCTACTCCTCCCACAACAATGGCTATAGATGCAAAACCTACAATAACCGCTTGTATCAATCCCAATATGTTTCCCACTATGCTTATTATTTTTTCCGAAGTCAAAACAGT
>JAPLZA010000071.1:0-5637 GCA_026395275.1 Candidatus Staskawiczbacteria bacterium
ACCAGCGGGCTCGCAACTGCCACTTATACAAGTATACCCATCACCATATTCTGATTCGCACCACGTATTTTCATTACATTCGCTGCTTTTACTGCTGGCGCTACTGTTTCCCCTACTACTACTTTTTTTACTGCTGCCACTCTTGGTGCTGCTGCCACTTTTAGCACTGCTACCACTGCTGTTTGTGCTACTACCACTGCTGCCACTTTTAGCACTGCTACCTCTGCTGTTTGCGCTACTACCACTGCTGCCACTTTTTCTACTACTACTTTTAGGATGAACTCATTTAACTTCATAAGCAGCCGGCCTATCAACGTTTGTATAATCAAAAGCCATAGTGTTGGCATCTTCTTGATAGTATGGATAAGATATCTTTGTTGAAGCTAAAACATAAAAACCAGCATTGGCTCCTGCGTCCCAGCCATAAGGCTCGCTGTAAAAACTTACTCCATCTCCCGAAGAGCGCGGGCTTTTATTCATTTGGAAAACATCTACCGCCGAAGCTGCAATATTAACATTACAACAAAAACCGCCCGTAATGGCTTGGCAACCGTCAGTAGTGGCATTTATTAATGGTTTACTGCATGTGCCTCCATTTTCAAGCCCCTGTTCTTTATGAAAAATAGCCCCGTAAAGAAGATCATTTGTTGTATCATTAACAATTCTTATTGATTTTAAGCTTCCTTTAAACGGATCTTGTATCAGGTCTTGAGAATTGAGCACCGATTCAGAACCATATCCACTGCAGTCTTTTCCTAAATAAAAATAAACACCAGGCGACTCAAAAGACATCTGAAAAGATTTTCCGCTGATGGCTATTTTTTTGTTACAGGTCACTCTCTCGACATCTACTCCGCTATATTTTCCATTAGTACCATTAAAGCCCGTGTTAGGGAACATCCAAACCAACAATGCGGGGCCACTGGTGCTTTTGCAGTCTGGGGAGCAACAATATATAATATTGTTAAATCCTTGCGGTATTGTAGATACATCTGCATTTTCTTCCGGGCATGGTTTCTGCTCTTTACCATTGGTATAAAAAACTCCATTGGTTCCGGGTAAAGATGCTATTTTCAGAACCGTGAGTTTGGGATTAATTGTATGTATTATTATAAAAGAGGCCAGCGTTAAAACCAATCCCATAATAGAGCCTATCATCCTATCTTTCGCGTCCTGGTGGCTTCCAAGGGCCGGATTTATTAGTCCGATAGCGCCCATAGTAAAAGATATAACAGATATAATTCCAGCTATATAAACAAAAATTCCAAAAATATACGCCGCATATACGCCCAAACAATTGCTACCAGAGCAACTCGCTGTTGGTGTTATTAGGCCGGGAATTTTCGGATAAACTACTTCCATGGCGGCGTAGGCAAATCCGCTGGACAAAAACATAAAAGCAGCGACAAAAAATATAAATAAAAGTTTTTTATTCTTTATCATATTTTATTTTTAATTTTATTAGTGTTTCCATTGTTGGCAACAAAACCAGTTATCAGTTAAAGATATTGCCGGGTCCAAACTCTTACCAAGAGATGCGCCATAGCAATAGCCGGGGAAATCTTTGCCATTAAATTTTATCTGGCTTGTAGCGATAGGGGAAATTTGGTTATCTTCAACTCTTGTGCAATCAATTAATTTTGCATCCGATCCGTATGCAACGCTTACTGCGCTACAAGTGTTCATTGTGTTTCTTGAATAGGTTAGTTCTTTCATAATATCACTTCTCGGCTCTTTTAGCATGGATGTGTAAAAATCTATAAAATCATTATCAAATACTCTATAGCTATTCCAAAGTTGAGACTGGTACTGGATTAAAAGCGAACATGGGTTTCCTTGACATGGTATAATTTTACAACTACACTTATAACCTCCACCACCGCCACCGCCTCCGCCCAACAAGTTGCCTCCACCAAGCAGATTACTTATACTGTTTATTCCATTTGTTATGCCTCCTAGGCCGTTACCTATGCCATTTAAGCCGTTGAATATACTATCTGAGCCATTACCGTTAGCCACATTATTCAAGCCGTTGCTTATACTGTTTATATTATTTGTTATTCCGCTGAGAAAATCTTGAGTTAATATAAATTTATTTTTGTTAATGCTGTTTGTATTTTCAGAAATTAAAACTTGATAGTCACTGTTTTCCATTGTAACCGGCGATGGGACATAGTTAAAGTCGCTAAAATCTCCAAAATCTCCTCCACCTCCTCCACCTCCGCCACCGCCTCCGCCACCAAAGAAATTATTAACACCATTAAAGAAGTTGTTGGTGCCATTAACTACATCATTTAAATTAATAGACCCTCCGCCACCGCCTCCGCCACCGCCCTTGCTTTTTGGTTGGGTTATGACAAATTGGCAATTAGTCTGGCATGCGGGTTCGCCTCCAGGAAATTTTGCACCGCACTTGCAGTAATCTTGTACCGGCTTTGTGTCTTTTGCTTTTCCTATTGTCGACATGAGGCTTATCATCTGGTAAAGATCATTATCTATTTTAGTCTCAAAGTCTGTGATCCAATTAGCCCAATCTCTAGCATCATCAACGGCTTGACCAACCGGTACTTCCCCAGACTTTGGACAAAGCCTCTCTGTTCCTTGAGGGTCTTGACTGCCTTCTAATTTTTTATCAGCATTGGCTTGGTCGTTGTACCACTTTGGTATATCTTCACAATAAAAAGTTAAAGGATCGTCATTATAAGAATATTCGTTACACTGTGGTCCAACTATTTCACTGGCTGAAACATTCTTAGGTTGCACGGCATATCCTTCGCTACCGGCATTGCCACCTTTAGAAGGGTTAGATGTGTTTGGGATTGAAAAATTAAAATCTTGGTTTAGTTGGTCGCATGAGCAATCAGGACAATTAGAAGAAGCAACGCACTTAGTTGTTTCCGGGCATAAAGATAGACAAGAAGTTTTGGATTCAGCCTTGCTGTTGTAACAATAAGTGCCGACCGCCGGCGGATTATATGGATCAGGGCATTTTTGATAGTCTGGATTATCATAAAAAAATGAAGAAGAATAATTTTGCAGACATCTTCTGCCGTCTAAACTGCATTCGGCTGCATTTTCGCATCCTTGTTCATTTGTAAGAGAGGACGGGTCTAAGCACTTGTTGTTGTGCCACGCACATTTAGAGGGCTTAGTGCTTGTGTCTTCGCAATTTTGTTGATCAGAGAAAGATGAGCAGTTTAAACACTCATAATGGACTACATTTTTTGAGTCTTTAGAAGAGTGCCAAGTGCATTCAGTTGAATTATCACATTTTTGTTGGCTAGAAAAAGAAGAACATTTTTCTATGCACCCGTCTGGTTGCCACGTGCACTTAATAGTTTTCCTATTAGTTGAGTCTTCGCAGCTTTGGCGATTAGTGGAAGAGGAGCAGTCTGTGTTTAAAGACGCGCAATCTGCTAAAGACGAAGGGTCAGTACAATCTGGGTAGCCGGCATGTTCATCAGACCCGTTTTTACACAAATAATTTTTATCGATGCACAAATTGGCGTTGCCTTGGTCGGTTACCCGGTCAGAGCAGCTCTTTAATCCTTTAGAATCTAATAAACAACTAGTGGCATTATCTAATACGCATTTACTATTATTGGTACACTGGAGCTGGCATACCTTATAGTCGCTTGAACACTCCTGATATTTGTTTGCGCAGTCGGTTTGGCAGTCGGTTTGGCAGGTGCTTATACAGCTGTCAAAATCTTTAGGAGATCCGGCGCCAGTTGAACCATATATGCAAGGTCTAGAGTTATAAGCATTTTCAATGCACGTTTCTTGTTCATTTAAGCACTTTTGATCGCCGTTTTTACAATCTTTACATTTTTTATAAGCGGCAAGCGTAGCGCTGCTGGTGTCCGGGCACATGTCATTGCATTTTTTAAGACAGCTTGAATTATTATAATTAAATCCTTTGCAATATTTTGAAGGGTCTATTGCTTTGCCGGTTAAAGTGTCATGAAAAGATATTTCATTTAGAATAATGTTTTGTTTACGGTTTGTGTTTTCATAATTTTTGACAAGATCTACATAGGGTATAGCCAAATAGCAACTATTCAGTTCAGACCTCGCCTGGTCCAGCAGCTCTTTGTCAGACTTCATAGCACTTTCTATCTGCCATACGCCTATTTTTTGGGCAAAATATGTCAATTGTTGTATTAAGGTCAGCTGGTCCCAATTATTTTTATTAATTACTGTAATAGTAATTGTTTCTCCGTTTAGCTTAACTTTTTGTGTTTTTTCAACAAGGCCGACTATATAATCTCCCGAACATTTTTTTGCGCTTGAACATCTAAATTCATCTAAACCCTTATAACTTGATTTGGTTGTGCAACTATCGCTGGCGCCCCCAGTCGTATCAGCTGCCAGCACAAATTGGTTTTTGCCATTATTAATTGGTATTGCTCCTGCTAAAGTTATAGCCGAGTAATCAGAAGGCTTGTTATAATTTGATGCAATTGGTTGGGGGTCATAAATATATCCTTCGTTGCTACCCCCATTGTCTCCACTGCCGTTATCAGTGCCTCCACCCTTACTACTTTTAGTGCCCTTACTGCTTTTAGTGCCCTTACTGCTTTTAGCACTACTATTGCTACTACTTTTGCCACTGCTATTTAAATTTCCTCCGCCAGTACCGCTATTGTCGGTGCTTATACTGCTACCAGCATTTGTGCTCATGTCTATGGTTATATTTATTGGTCCATGTTCAATTTTATTTTTGACTCCACTCGGGCAACAATCCCCTCCTGATGGCGCCTTACACGCGCCGCCAACGCATGGTCCGCCACAAGGGTTTTCATTTTTAGTAGTATCGGGAGGACAAGCTTTGGGTTGGCATCCGCTTTTGCTGTTACAAACCGGCTTGCAGTTTCCATATCTGGAGCAATCGCACTGATTCATTAATTTTGTTATTTCATCTTCAAGAGCAGCAACGATAAGCGCTTTTTTTTGGGCGCCGTCAATTAATTGAAGAAGGCAATCTGCTCTATCGTGATTTATATATGAAGGTCCATTGTTTATTTTTTTATTGTCATCAGTTGTTATCTGGTTGTATATGGGGTCGCCATTTTGGTCAAAACTATAGCAAGATGCCATGGTTTTTGTTAAAAGGTTTTCAGTTAATGTTCCTATAGGTATTTCTTTATAAGCGGTTATGGGCGTATTAGATGAAAGAATAGTATTGTCAGGAAAAATTCTAAAGGTGCTCGAACTAATTTGCGGTAAAAACCCAAGCTTACAGGTAGTTAGACTTGGATTGATTGTATAAAGAATTAAAGATGCGCAGACAACTATTAAAAGACCTAAAATTCCTCCTTTTATCCATTCTTTAGCCTCGTCAGGGGCCCTTTCTCCTTTGGTTGGATTAATCATTTTTCCTATCCCAAGGGTAAACATATATTGTATGCCTCCCCAAACTATCACCATGCCAGCTATAGTAAAAGCCAAAAAAGTTCCTATACTAAAAAAATAACAGACAAAATCTCCAAGAGAAGATGTGCTGTTTAAAGAGTGACCCAAAATAGTAGGATAATGGACCTCAAGAGCCAAAATAGGGCTAACCCCAAAGGGTGCCCCTAAAAAAAAGGCGAAAACTAATCCTAAAAAAAGAATTGTTTTTCTCATGCCCCGAGG